>CAXHFO010000050.1:0-9467 GCA_964015895.1 uncultured Candidatus Poseidoniales archaeon | reverse complement strand
GACAAGGACAAGGACAAGGACAAGGACAAGGCCAAGGACAAGGACAAGGACAAGGCGAAGGCCAAGGACAAGGACAACAACAAGGTCAAGGCCAACAAGGTCAACAAGGCCAACAAGGTCAACAAGGACAAGGCGAACAAGGTCAACAAGGTCAACAAGGTCAACAGGGCCAACAAGGCCAACAAGGCCAGCAAGGCCAGAACGGTCAGCAAGGACAAGGCGAGCAAGGCGAACAAGGCCAGCAGCAAGATAATGGGCAAGGACAACAACAACAAGGCGGCGAACAAGGTGGCCAACAAGAACAACAGGGACAGCAAGACCAAAACGGACAAAACCAAAACGGTCAAAATGAACAACAACAAGGACAAACCCAAAACGGTCAACAAGGCCAACAAGGCCAACAAACCGATCAGCAGCAAGGCCAACAGCTTGACAACCAGGAATTAAACGGTGACAATGATAATGACGGAGATGGAATACCAGACGATGTCGATAACGACAACGATAATGACGGTATACCAAATGATGTTGACGCAAATCCATTTGATAGCGATAATGACGGTATTGATGATGCAGAAGATGATGACGATGACGGTGACGGAATTAACGACGAAGAAGAAGTTAATGACGGAAACCCAAACACCAACATTTACGATGCTGACAATGACGGAATTTCCGACAATGTAGATTTGGACATTGACAATGATGGAATCGACAACAGAAATGATTGGGAAGACGTCAACGGCAATGGAATTATGGACACCGGCGAGGATCGCACACGCGACCACGATAACGATGGTATGAACGACGCTGTAGATCCAGATGACGACAACGACGATATCCTCGATACTGAGGAAATCGGCGGACCGACATCTACCGGCTACCGCTACGACCACGATAACGATGGATATGTTGACATGACAGATACTGACGATGATAACGACGGTCTTTCTGACTGGTTCGAAAACAACGACGGTAATGACATGACAGGTCAATTTGACCACGACAATGATGGCTTAGAAGACCATTTGGATGACGATGATGACAATGATGGAATCATCGATGTCTTAGAACTCTAAGCAGATCAACATCGTTCCACTGATTATTTGATCAGTTACTGGTCCTTTGGAGGGTTCGCCCTCCAAGGGACCTTTTTTTTATTCATATTCTGGCAATGATACTTATCGTTTCACTTGATACTTTAATGATAAAGCGACCTATCGCGTTGATATATCATACCCCGGTGGCAAATTGTCGGGGTGCTTAAATGCAAACAAAGTTAACCATAAACCTATTAGAAAAACGTCGTAAATTTACCCTTTCATTATTGATGGTATTCTTAATGATTTCAAGCACCACACTTTCTTTGTTAGCTACCGAGCCTACAGAGGATGACTCAACAACAACAAGCTACAGTATTTTTTCTGATGGCGAGTTACTCAGGCCAGAAACAGTCACCCAAGGAGGGGATGTTTCAGGACAGGGAACCTTAGTTGATTACAATCAAGCCCCCCCTCAACCACATCCTGCTTTGTTTGATATAATGTGGACCGACCCGGGAGTTTCCTCAGGGGTAATCAATGATATGTCGGCGATTCTTGCCCTTTCTGAATCATATTCTCTATTCCTAGAAGAATCCAATAAAGAGGATCACGACAACGATGGAATCAATGATTTAAATGACCTTGACGATGATAACGACGGAATTTACGATTTACTAGAAAGATTTGATGGTTGCTATGGAACAGACCCTCTAGACCACGACAATGATGGCATTCCAGATGTTGATGATTGGGATGATGACAATGACGGTATCCTAGAGGGCCCACTAGATATCGATGCATTAGAGGCCCAAGGGTACGACCCAATCAATGTCAGTACTGACCGATATCTTGACCCTGCTGTTATCCACCCATGGACCAATCAACCAGTCGGTAATGCCTATTTGGCCGACCAGAATCCAATGGACCACGACAATGACGGAGTAACCGATGAAGATAGTGATGGCTCCGGCTCGGATAGATATGACGAAGATGATGATAACGATGGGCGTATCGACCAATTCAAGTGGCCTTGTGATTTAGACAATGATGGTATCCAAGATTATTTTGATGAGGATGACGATGGTGACGGTTTACCAGACATCGAAGACGCATTCCCGTATGATTCTACTCAAGCCTTAACCCATGCCCAGGCAGGCAATCTATTTGACGCACCGGTTGAATGGCTAGCTAATGATTACCTAGCATATTCTGGTGGCGTCGATTATCTTGTTTGGGAACAAAACAGAGTCAACGGCCCATTAGCAACCGCTTCAGGTTTCTATCCATTATTCGAGGATTATACAATAACCACCCAAGGGACTCCATCATTTACTCAAATCTTTGACGGAGATCTTGATAATGATGGAATTCCAAATTTCCTCGACCCTGATAACGATAATGATGGTATTCCGGACAGTTCCGATACCGATGATGATAATGATTTGATTTTAGATATGTCAGACCCAGATGATGACAATGATGGAATCCCGGATGTCTGTATTGTGGTAGATTTCAATAATGATGGACTAAATGATTACAATAGAAATAACGACACAGGTTCTTATCAAACTCCTGGCGGTGATACCGACGGCGTTGCAGGTCTAGATTGTGAAATCGATTATGACGCTGACCTAGATGACGATAGACTTAGGCCATTTGATCAGAACTATAACGCAATATATGATTGGCTAGACCTTGACATGGGGGGCACACCAGATCCCGATAATCTAGCTAACATTGCTGTTAGTGGCGACCAAGCGAACTTCGAATATGATTTAGATGACGACCAAATACAAAACGAGAATGACTCATATCCGCTTGACTCAAGCGCAGACGTAGCAGCTTGGAATTGCCCAACACAAGCCAATCCAATTCCAGCAAATCCAGATCCTCGCTGTACAACACGTAGAGCTTCATTTGCGCTGTTCAATGACTGGGACGGCGACGGAATTTCGAACTGGGACGATATTGATGATGATGGCGACGGAATAATCGACATATTGGATATTGATTGGGATTGTGATTTTGACAACGATAATGATTTGCAATTGATCAATGGAGGATTGTATCGTGACGATGGACCCAACACCATAGATTCAGACATTGACGGTGACGGCTTAGAAAACAGCATTGATTGGGATGATGATAATGACGGTCTTTCGGATTTGTATGATCCGGATGACGGAAATTGCGGAGTAGTCGATTTCGACCAAACGGACTCATTCTACCGGCCATACTACCCGGTCGATGACGGAGGCGATCTTGATGGTTCTGAAGATGGACAAGGCTATTCAGTCAACGCTTCAGACTACTGGAAATTGGTCTTCCAACACCATCCGTTTGAATCAATGATGCTTAACTACAACGGTTATGATGCAACAACTCAACCAGTTACAGCAGGTGAAGTGCCAGAATTTTATTGGTTCTTAATGGCTAGATGGAATTCTCGAAACGGCGGTAATGAATGGGACATAGATACCGATGGAGATTCTCTGATTAACGGCCTAGACACCGATCAAGATGGTGACGGCATGCCAAATTGGTGGGATCAAGATGAAGGTAATGACGGAATAATGGATGTTAACGACCCCAAAATGGGTGGAACTTTCAACTTGTCAACATGCGGCTATACAGCTGGTAATTTCGCTACAGGGTTCTCATGCGGCTATACCTATGCGTTCGCTTATCAGATGCCACTTAATGGTGTCAATGCTCAACTAGGTTTGCCATTTGCCACTAGACCAGACGTAGGTCTTGACCAAGGCCAAACCGCTGGAGGTCCATCGAACAACTGGAGTTGTACTCCAGGTGCGCAAGGCGGATGCTATCACTACGATTATGGTGGAGATGGGACAGTAGATGCTGGAATAACTTATTCACAAATAGCCGATAGCAGAGATGCATTCATTGTTTGGTTAGGGCTTACTCTAGGAGTTCAAGGTTGGAGTTGGAACTCAGACACCGGCCCAGTTCAAGATTTCCCTGATGAAATGGGTGCAGATATTGTTGCCAATGAACTTGATGAAGATATTGATGGTGATAGTTTCAACAACACTATCGACATTGATGATGATGCAGATGGTGTTTACGATTGGTTTGATGTCGACGATGATAACGATGGTATTTGGGATTACTTTGACATGGATACTAATGATGATTTAGACGAAGATGCAAACATTACCCTGCCCCAAGGTTCTTCTTTCTTCACAGGAACAAATTGCAATGATAATGATGACGACGGTAATGATGCAGATGCAGATGACGATGGCTTCTTCCAAGCAGTGTGGGACCGTGGCGAAATGACTCAAGGATATCAAAATCCACGATTTTATGATGTTGATAACGACAATGATGGTGTTCCAGATGCAGAAGATTATGATGATGACAATAATGGTATTGATGATTGGACTCAAGAGTTAATTCCAGGCTGTTTTTCTGGTGAAGAGCAGTCGCCATGGGACCATGACAATGACAACATCTCCAATTGGGCAGATAATGACTGGGATGGCGACGGCTTAGACAATCTCGTAGAGTTAGCAGGGCCGCTTGGTATTATTGGTCCATTTGATCACGATAATGACGGGCTGAGAGATGATCTTGACCTTGATGATGACCAAGACGGAATGGAAGATGAGGATGAAAACCTCGTCTGGCCAATTCGCTTTGACAGGAATTCAACCAATCCATGGGACCACGATGACTTCGGTGATGGAGAGGCTCTTGCTAATCCATTAGACCCCTCGACAGGACCTGATGCTATTGACAATGATGACGATAATGATACAAGAATCGATCCTGATTTTGATCATTTAGAAGATGGTGAAGTGAATGACCCTTGTTACAATGGAGCTGAATCAAGCGATTGGGACTTTGATAATGATTGTCTGCTTGATGAAGATGACAAAGCCCCAACCTTCATCACCCTTAATGCGCCAGATAAGTTATGGATTGACGCAAAAACTCCTCAACGGTTTACTGGCCATGTTGATTGGATTAATCCAGTCACCAACCAATTTGAACCCGCACCAAATGTTCCAATACAAATTAACATTGAGTGGGCTAATAATGGTACAAAGGCGATAGAGTCGATATACATACCAACCAACAACTTTGGTAACTTTACTTACAACCAATATATCTACCCTGAAATGCTAACAGTAGGCGATAGTTCAACTTACAGAGTATATGCTGAGGTCACAGAACTATTCGCTTTCAACGGCAATGAATCACAATCATATCTGATGGGGGCTGAAGCCAATCTAACTGCTAATATTGCACCTATTGGTGCCTTTAAGAGCAGTGAGCAACCATTCAAGGTTGATTTTTGGGCCCATTATAAAGCCGACACTGATAGAGGAGACTTCACCCAATTAATCAGTAATATTCCAATTACTTTTACCGTTAGAGGTGGGCCATTTGGTAACTTATCTAGCCCAACGAACTTCTCCGGATTAGATGGCAACGGTTACCGTACAGATAACCGCGGATTCGCTTCTGTAACATTTATTCAAGATGTAGGGATCTCAGGAACATGGCGTCAAATTAGACTAAATGCCAGTCTCGACAATGGTGTAGGCCAGTTGCCGGGTGGCTATGAAGAGATTATTTGGGATGATTTAACCAAACGTCACATAGTTGTCACCGATGCAAATGGTGATCCAGTGACTGGCGACTTTACCAGTTTGTATACCAATACAACACTGCCAGCAGGAGATTATCAAGTGACAGGACAGGTATTGCCAGAGCTAGCTTCAGAGTGGCCATTCCCGTATCTCTATGGCGATAACACTGAACCAGAAAACGTGCGAGTAATGCACCGAATGAACATTGAAGGAACTATGTACTTGCCGGGAACCAACCCTGTATACTACTTTGATGCGACAATCAATAATGGTGATGGTACATTTGGTAACTGGGCAACGTTATTCCATGCCGATGCACTGACTAATGCTGGACTAAATTTCAATGAAGTTTCTGCAATCAAACCTTACCCAACCAATTGGGATGGTAATCCTGCGAGTTTATCAGGAGAGGCGGCATTGCTGCGACCATTTATTGCCGTTGATGGCGATGAATGGGCCATATCTTTGGTCAATGCTGGCAACAGTAATCTGCCACCATGTGGAGCAGTAGATCCAACCGATCCCAATAGCAAAGTAAGATGCGAAATAGTTCCGGAAATGAATACTGGAGAATCATTTAGAGTAATCGGTACCGTAACAAACCGAACCCTCGATCCTTGGGTTGATGATGAAGTCGCCCTACAGATAGATGTGGATGGTAATGGAGTGTTTGTCGGTAGGCTTGAGACTGCATTTAATTCTAAGCCAACACAAGCATGTTCAAACTGTGATGCTGTTTATGATTACAACTTCACTTGGCTGAGCCAATACTCGGCTAAAACCTACGCCACTAAAGTTGACTTCTCTAACTCGGCATTTTACTTTACTGGAAATACTAGCGCGCTTTCTCCTACAGGCGGTTACATTAACGTAACTGTGATTGGAACAACAGACTTTGAAATGACATCTACACCGAGATTATACAGAAATTCGAGTACGGTAATTCAGGCTAAATTAGAAGACAATTCAGGCCAACCAGTCAGAAATGCGCCCGTTAATTATACATGGTCTTTTGATGGTCGAACAGGTATTAACTACACCGATGAAAATGGATACTTTGACGTCCCATTTACCATCAATAGCACCGATGCATTAGGCAATTTCACACTTGACTTTGAATATCCAGGCTCTAAATTACTGAAAGGCTCAACAGTTAGCCAATATATTTGGGTTATCTCTAGAACTAATATTACGGTGACAGATTTACTCCCGAGACAGATTCAAGAAGAGTTTGGGAACTTTAGAAAAAGTGGCGATTCATGGAATTTTGTCGCTCAAATTACCGATGACGGCGCGAATGACCCAGGAATCACTCCAGTTAACCTAAATGGTGCCGACTCACCAAATGGTGGCTTAGTTGATGTTATTTTCGAGGGTACTGACTTCGAAGGTGTCACTTATCGACAACTAGTGGCAACTATTGCACCGCAAGGCGCTGGACAACTTACACTGCCACAACCAATACCTGGTTCTGGTGATTCACACTTGTGCTACTTTGATGGAAATAACGACGAGTTCTCCGATTGGGACACTGATCAAGATGGAGTTGTAAGTAGAGAAGAATCAGTAGGCTGTCTTAGAGCAGATATTTCACCATTGACTCCAGCCAAGTTAAGTAACGACCCAACCGGTTTCCTGCCTGACGGTTTTGGCCCGGTTAACGTCATATTGAGGTATGAAGAGAGTTTGCCGAATGAAGGTTGTCAACCATTTGCTGATGAGCTTGATTTCAGAACATTGGGCGGTGCATGGGACCCATGTACATTCGTGCCAAACAACGAAAAGTATCGAATTTTCATGCCAAATATTGAGAACGGATTCAACTTGATTGGTACGACATATATTGATGCACCAGATGAAGAAATTGTTTACACCGGTGAATTTGACATTCAAACGCAACAATATGAAGACAAACCAATGGTTCTGACTGGACGACTCTACGATGAGTTGGGCAATAATCTATCCAATAGGGTTGTTTCTGCTCAATATACTATGAAGAATGATCCAGATAATCAAATCACTAAGTGTAGTGATGTTAGAACCGATGAAAGTGGTATATTCGTAATTGAGTGTGACATTGAAGGCGTACAAGCTGGACAAGCAGACATCAACATCATCTACTCTGCACTCAACACAGCAAACCGAGACCAGTACAGATACAAATCAAAGACTCTACCATTGACTTACCAAATATTCTCAAATTCAACTTTATCAATTACCGATGTTGGTCCATTCAAGTCAACAACTGATAAATGGCTTGCACCAAATGGAACAGAGTATTACCGGTTATTCCTCAAGGAATCCTTCCACATCGATGCTATCTTGAAACAAAGCAACGGAGATCCTGTTGGTGATAAGTGTCTAAACTTGTACCTCGATCCAGAGGAGAACATCAGACCGATTGCAAGAATTAGGACAAGTCAAGCCTTGGATGACCGGGGTACTATTACTTGGTTTAGCGGCGATCCACTGCAAAATCCAACCTTGAAGGGTGTTGAGACTACAGGTGGTAAGACCGAAGGTTTCCGGGTACTCCGTGTGGCGTATGAGCCAACTGAGGATTTGAGTAATTATGGCGGCTGTGCAAGAGATGCAGATAAGTCATTGAATGGCTCATTCATGGACGTAGATATCTTGGTTCGCTCAAGAGTTGATATTCAAGTTCAACAGACTTGGAGTTATCGAGGCGACAATGGTTTGTTTGAGGGCGATCCGGTAATCGGCGAAATAGCCTTACTTAGAGACAGATTAGACCTCGCTGTAGAAAACGAAGAAGTATTCTTCTTACGCCAGTATTATTCCAATGAAGGCGAGTGGGTTACCGATGGAGAAAACCGATCGACAACCAACGAGCAAGGAGTGGCCAGTTTCGAGTGGGCATTTGACGGTAGAACCTGTGGTGGACAACCATGTCAAGGATTGTGGCGAATTATCGCCTATTATCCCGGTTCAACATTCTTTGCACCATCCCAAGACAATATTTCTCATGAAATACAATGGCGGGAGCCAATTTCAGTAAGTGCTGATTCCGGCTTCTTAACGCCAGGAAATACCATGGCTCTAGCAATTCTATTGATGGCCCTCTTTATTGGCGGAATATTGTATTACCAAAGGTCACAAGCACGTCGCCAAGTCCAAGCATTACGAGGTATTCTAACCGATACAATGTTACAACTTGAAGCGAGTAATGAGTTCATTGCAGCAATCTTTGATTGCTATAAGAATCTGGTTAGGCACTTCAGAAAGTATGGCTTCATGAAGAAGGTTTACGAAACCACCAGAGAGTTTGAAGCGGCAGTACGGAAAGCCTTCGATATGGTGCCAAGTGAACAATTAGACGCATTCTTGACAATCTTTGAGGAAGCAAGATATTCAGATCACACCATTGATGCAAGCCATCGAGATAGAGCTGTTGCTACCCTTGGAATGATTCTGCAGTCATTGACTGTGGCACTTGGAGAAGGAATGGTCGTCAAGCGCTTTGAGGATGTCAACCTGTATGATAACCAAACCAAGGCAGGCGAGTTTGTCGCTGCTGATGGCTCTGTTAGGCAAGCAGGAATTGTTGACGGTCAGGATTCAAACTTTAAGATTTGAAATTAACCAATTGATTCGGATTTATTCCGAACCTTCAAGGTGCTTACCCGCTGTGGCTAGGCCATGGAAGACTGGAAGACGCTAATTGACCAAGCCATGCAAAAGGAAACATCAGACCTTATATCTGCTCACGCAACATATGGGCAAGCGGTAAGAGTTGCTCTTAGTGAAGCACAAATGCTCCTAGGAGATCTTGAAGCAGCAC
>CAXHFO010000049.1:0-9506 GCA_964015895.1 uncultured Candidatus Poseidoniales archaeon | reverse complement strand
GAGGCGGTAGAATCTTTGTCGTGAGAGTCAACTACTGGAAATAACATGTGAGCAGTAATTCCCATAGCCATGTCCTTAGCAATAGTAGATAGCAATACATCAACCGATTGTCGATTGATACCAGGCATACTGGAAATTTCTTGGTCAACACCGCTTCCAGCAACAACAAAATGTGGTTGCACTAAACATGAAGTTATGCTATGTCCAAAATTTAAATCACGTCTTGCTGGAGTCCAGCGATTAATTCTCGGTCTGATATTCATTTATTCACCCCTTGCTGATTTCCACCATTTAGCGACAAATTCGGCGGTTGGACCCTGTAAAACTTCGACTGTTGAATTAGCGAAATCTTGCAGCGATTCTATCTCCTCTTGTGATGCTTTGCCCATACACAGTATATTTTTAGGTATGGGTAGGTCATTTTCGACCCATGCACGGGCAGAAGATGGAGAGGAGAGTAGCAATACATCATTATCAGCAACTGGCATCTTGTCGACTTGCTTGGGTTGATTCTCATAGCCAACCCATGTTTTGACGGTGAAATCTAATTCAGTTAAGCCATCGACAAAAGTTGTCGATGCGGCATTGGAACGTGGTATCATTAGAGTTATGTTGCGCTCGATTTTATGCTTGATAAACTCGGTAAGTTCGACTGAATCTCGGGATTTAGCACAAATTGCTACTGTAACGCCGCGCATGAAACATGCTCTTGCTGTCCCTTCACCATTGGATACGGTTCAAATCACCATTTGTCTTAGCTACTTCGATAGCACACTTGGCAGCAAATGGTGAAGTCAAGACTAGGTAAGGCCATTGCGACCGTGAGACGGAATTATCGATAAATCCGCTTGGCCAATTATCGGCTTTTGGAATCAATTCTATAACCGGCTGATTCAAGACATTGATGCCATCATTTTGTAAGATTCTTGCTAATCGGTTTGAATTTAATGTGGAGATTAATTTTGGGCCATTGTCAACCCGTTGAGTGGTACTAATCTGGGTATTGGGTAAATTGATTTCCAGGTTGTGCAATGGTCCGTGATATTTCATGCTGTCAAATTTCAAACCTTGACAAAATACTTCACGCCAGTTTTGCGGAGAAACTTGTATCGATACATCATCTCCATCCACTTTAATGCCGGCAGGATACTGACAACCGCCGCCTACCGAGGTTAGAATCTCTCGCTCTTTACTTACATCATCTGCAGTTTTTTGGTGATTTAATGCTGTTCTCACATGGTTGAGCACGCCCTCATCCAAGGCTCGGCAGTGGACTGAAATTGCTCCTTGGCCTGGCGCTGTAGGCCACTCTTCGTCGCTAATTCTCACCGCGCTAAAGTCAAGAATCCAATCCTCTAAAGCACCGATTTCATGTAATCGCAAAAGACCAATCTCCGCCAAAACTATTGCATCAACCCTGCCTTGGCGTAGTCTTTTCAATCTTGTTTCAACTTGCCCTCTTACGGCTATTGGGATAACGTCTGGCCGTTGTGATAAAATGAATGATTGTCTTCTGCCTGAAACTGTACCAACAGTTCCCGATTTAGGAATAACTGCTAACGCTTCAAGTAATGATGAGGTGTGATCGGTGTTAAGTAAATCACCTAATGAAAGATGAACTTTTGATTTAGGGAAAATAAGTAAATCATTGGTACAACCACGTTCAAGATAAGCCAAATTAATGATGTCATCAGAAATTTTTACTGGAACATCTTTGCTAGAATGCACTGCAATATCGATATTTCCAGCCATTAATTCACTGTCTACTGCATGAATAAATTGGCCAACTGTTGAGGCTAGGTCGCCACCAAGAGATTTGTCTCCTTGAGAAGAAATTCCGACAATTTCAGTTTTACAACCGTTGTCGTGTAGTATTTGGCGGACCTTATTAGCCTGCCACATCGCAAGTGTTGAGGTTCTAGTCCCGATTTTTATTTGGGTCAATGCGTAACCTCCGAAAGAGTTGACTTTTCATTGATGCGAATAATCGTCTCAGTCACATCACTAGCCACCCTCTTAAGAAGAGTTGGATTGATTGGTCTATCGGTTGATAATACCATATTGCCTAATTCACCGGTTGCAAAGGGTCCGTCTCGATTACATAACCAAGTGGCAATCTCTCGAGAGAAGGCTTCAAGTTGTGCCTCAGATTCAATGGCATGTTCATATTCCACCCATTGCTTAGATAATGATTCAAGTGTCTGATACATGAATGACCTAAATTTGGCTTGTGTTCTATCAGTCAGTGCTGACATAAACCGTTGTTGAATATCAGTAATCATCAATTCACTTTTTTCGATGGTTGATGAATAATCCCACTCGACACCTAACTTGTGAGCGATTTTAATCCAGTGCACCATTCCCATCAAGTCTTGATTAGCACCAATACCTGTTGAGTCAATTGATGGTGGCCAAGAGAAATCCATTATCTTGGCTGGAGCAGTTGTCGGAATTGGATTGCTTGAATTATAGCTGGCTACCTTATTACGAATTGTTGAGATTATCAGCGATGGTTGGTGGTCAAGTTCCTTCCATCGCTCAAAGGTCATGAGTTTAACTTTAGCAGCAAGCTCTGGGTTACGCTTTGCGGATTCATCTGGAGACCTAGAGATTACGGTGATGTCGGTTTGTCCTAAGTCTAGCAAGACCTCTACTGCTTTACAGCCCATCTCACCAAAGCCTAGCACTACTGAGATTAAATGCGGATTATTCGACACCACTTCTTCCAAAGCGGTTGTCGCAAGGTTAAGCATTGACTCTGTGGTTTTGTTGAAACCAAATTCCTTTCTTAGCACCCGGTTGGCCGAAACAACGTGGTGAAAAAATGAACCGTTAATGTCGCTAGTCAAACCATGCTTGCGATGCCAGGCAACAGAGCCCCTGAATTGTGACATGACTTGTAATTCACCAATCATAAACGAATCTAATCCGCTGCATACTTTGACTAATTGGCGCCAGACATCAATGCCAGTAAAACGATCAAATGGTGCGTTGTCAAGAGATGTACTGGCTAGAACGCTGGATTCCAATTGATCACAATCAACTCCAAACCCAACATAAAGCACCCGATTACAAGTGGATAATTCAAACAGGTCGGCTCCAAGATTATCTCGTATCTTTTTGATGTATTCTAGTCGTTGTTTCTTTGAAAGCCCTTCGGTTGTCAAATATTTGACATGTTCAACATTGGTGGAGTCAAGTTTCATTGAAATCATACTCACGCTATTAATCAAACTCATAGCGTCAACTCTTTGACCATTAATTTCGTGGACAGGGGCTTCGTTGAGGAAACGCGTCAAATCTATATTAGGTTGGCCTAAATTATCCATGCCTCTCCCCTCCTATACCTTGCGCGCAGTCAACCCTTATCAAGGTCAGTCCGATAGGTTCAAATGAATTCAATAACGTCACCTTTTTTTAATTATTTTAACGCTGAGATTTATTACTATTATTCAGCCGTTTGGTAACTTCTGAAGGCCATACAATATACTGGTAATCACGTAGGTATTTTATGAATACCCAAGCAATCAATGGCAGCATTGAGTAGGTCAAGATTTGTTCTGCATTCCAGGCCCAAGCATCAAACCACCCCGGGCTGTAACCTCCAATTGGCCACATCGGTTTGACACTCCAAACTCCTGAATGAGAAGGTATGTCCAAAAGTAAGTGTGACAAATAGGCTACACTAATTAAATTACTATACCTTGAGCGATAAATTATGGGAGCCAAGATTAGACCTAAGAATAAGAAACTATGACTAAAATTCCACAGCATCCACGACCAATGTTCGATAATCCACATGTTTTCATAGAAGGCTTCAGCGCTTGGAATCCACATAAAACTATCAGTTTTCATGCCCAAATAGAGGTACAACGGTATGTTGGCCAAATCAGGGCTCATTGCCGCTAGCGCCCCTTTAATGCGTCGGTTTTTGATGCTTTTCGGTGCACACTCTCCGATTATAGCACCAATAAGCCCGTGAAACAAAACATCCATGCTATCCGCTACCTTTGCTTGATTAAACGCCATTCGGTTGGGTAAATAAAGACCTGCATAATTCCACATACCTCACGCTCAGATATTTTCTAGCTCCTGTTCCGTTCATTTTCACTTTAACCTAAGGTCACTAATCAATCCTTTTTAGGTAGATGCGCCAGATTAAATCATGTCTCGCAAGTATCAACCTGCATTGCTTGAGAGAGTAATTGATGAACAACAAATAGCCCCGAAAATAGGAGAGTTGTATCAATTATCTGGCGGCGGTTTTGGTGGTAAAGCAATGCGCAGTTATGCTGAGGCTTGGGCCGCTATAGCTCTACTTAATGGAGAATATGTTCATTGGATTGATGGAGCATGCCGCTTTAATCCTGCACGGATAATAAAATGCTTACCGAGCAATATCCCTGAATCTAACAATTTACTGCACAATCTATTTGTTGGACGCGGTTTTACCGTACATCAATTCTCTGCATTGATTGAGAGATTAGCTAGTGAGATAAGTATTACTAAAGCAAAACTAGTGGTCATTGATGGGCCTGTAGTGATGCACTTAGATGAACAAGTAAAAGATCGTGAAGCACGCGCGTTATTGAAAAAATCGTTGAAGCATCTTGCCCATTGCGCTAGTAAGTATCACATCGCAATAATTCTGATTACTTCATCAAAGCCTTACTCAAAACGACATGCTAATCTGCTGAAAATGATTGAAAATAGTTGCCCTCAACGATTAACTGGCAGAATTGAGGCGCGAGGTAAAACAAGTAGAATGCGCCTATTGCACCACCCTAGTGGCACGTCTGGATATCGAGAGTTGGCAGTCGAACAAGAAACCTTACAGCAGAGTTTCAATAGAATTTTTCATCAACAAATAATGCTGCAGCATGGCTCTAATGAAGAGATAGAATCGCTCATTGAGCTGTCATAAAATCAAGTAATGTAGTAGTCTTACTGCCTACTTTAATTTCTTCATCAGACCAGCCAAATGGCGCTAGAATGGCCCAAGTTGCCCGAACTGCCAAATCATGATAATACTGGTAATCTATTTTTACACCATTGGCCGTAGCAATTTCCTCGACTAAGATTACACGATTCATCGGATGATTATTAGCAGGCTTAACAACAACAAATCTAGCTTTGCGCCCGGGTAGTATCTGATGCCCAAGACTGTCAGCGCGTAGTAAGGCAGAATGAGTGAGCGTTGATGCAGTGAACTGATCTAGCGTCTTAGTAACTCGACGAGAGACAATCAAATCAGTCAATTTTACACCGCTATTATTGAGTAACTTTAGTTGCTCATGGAACATTGTAGAAATGGTATTTGGCACCTGTTTACTTGCCAAATTAATTCCTTGGTCTACACAATCGATTAGAATCTGCAAGGCCATATTTTGGAGATTCTTAACCCATTTACAGGTTGAATGTTGTCTTGCCTCAATACCGCGTAATTTCAACCCCTTCTCACCATATGCCCAATACTTAGTTAGTGATCCTGCACCGTGCACTCTACTTGGTAAGAAGCCAATGAAATGATACATGTCCTCAAATTCTAGTGGGATGCCTATCTCTTGGCTTACCCGTTGAGCCAATAGTTGCGCTTGGTGTAATTTCTCGGCCCTGGTTTTGAATGCTTTATTCTCAATCCACACACAATCAACGATGGCATGTAGTACTGTCCAACCTGCTTGTTCAGCTATTGCAATTGTTTGCAATAATATTTCGCGAGCCCACGCACAAATTGCTTCATGGGCTTCGATTCTACCAAATCGGGCATTTTTGTATCCAGTATAGCCAAAGCAGGTCACTAATAGCCATTTCAGGGCATTTTGTTGTTTGTCAAAACGGTCACCTTTGTGTAAGATTTGAGCTTTTAATGCGCGCCGGCGGTCAATTATTGGCGCTACTACTCGACCGAGAAAACCATGGTTACGACCGCAGGTATGAGATGATAGCCCCGGTACTGACAGAGCGCCTGAATTGGTGGAAGGAAATAATCCGGTGCCAATTTGTTCCTCTAAATGACGGCGGCGAAGTTCTTGGCTGGCTAATTCGATATTAAGCGGCAGCAGATTAGCTTTAGTTATTGTCTCACCTGATGGCTGGCAACAAGGACAATTTAGGGTCTCAGGGGAAATATTGCGGGTTGCAATAATACTGGGAAATAAACTGGCAAAATCAAGTTCGATTACATCTGTATAAAGGCCTGGTTTACTGTCAAGATACAGCCCTCCGCGGTCTGCCATCATTAATTCCCAAGCGGTTTTCGTATCTTCTGGACGATTCTTTTTCCACGGCACAAGAACACCATCTTCCATAGCAACCCGCATTTGTATGGCACTGATTACTGAGCCTGGAGATAGGCGTGAAATGTCTTGTGGCGATTGCCTTGAATGGCGTGCTAATTCGAATAGACCAAGTATGCCGCCTTCTCTAACAATGAAACTAGCCTGTTGGTCGATATGTAAACGTCCGTGTATTGGAAAATAACTGTCTTTACGGATTACTTGGCCGTAAGAATGTACGACTCTAGACATTGTTCTTGCCTTTAGGGTGGAGGTTTTTCGACTGAGAGAAAAATCAGTTGCCGACTGTTTACTGAGTTTTTGCAGCATCGGGAAGTGTAGTGAATCGCCGCCTTGAGTCAGAATAATATCAGGATTTAATCGAACTATAGCCGATTGCAATTGTTGTAAAAAACTGGTAGTTGAAGCACCATGCCTAATCTCTTCAACAGCGGCAATTACATTGTTATCATCAGTAGAATACAGTATTAATTTCACTTTTTCTAGGTGAGAATCTATAGTTTCAAAGCCGTCTGATGAGTGATAGTGAAACTCCATCGCTAACTGAGTTAGTTGTGGCCATGCTTCGCTTTCATCAATAATGATAAATTGACTGCCGTTCCAATTTACATGTTGAAACGGGCCAATATTGTAATCGACAAAAAATCGTTGAGCAAGATGAGCATCTACTGAGTATAGCGTGTGACGATGAAATTCTCCTCTTGATTCAATATGCTGAGCCAGACGTCTGATTGCTCGACTATCAGTCATGTCGACCTCGAGTACCTCATGCATCTCATATTGATCAAGTGATAATCGTCGGCGAATGAACCGCATTGAACCAACACAAAAACGCTGACTGATTTCTTGATATTCAAGCCAGCTAGCCAAATTAACTAGATGTTCTTTGGTTGCATGAATGTGAATTGATGCACGCCATGGTACGATAATGCGTTGAACTCCAACCTTATCGACATACATCCACACATCAATCGAGGTGCCATCATCACCTAGCTGAGCATCAATAATCCAACCGTTCAAGACATCACTCTTCTGTAATTATATTGCCAATAGTTCGTTCAAGTTCATCAATGCGTGAATAACATTCGAGTAACATCGACAATAACATTGGCTTCCAAGAATCATGAGCCGGCATCATTCCTCCAGCTGTTCTGCGAGTCCTAACGCCATTTTTCAGCCTCGCAAGAGCAAGTTTGTCAGCCGTACTAAGAGCTCGTTCAAAATCATTCAATGCTGATAATTCTGCTTCTATGCGGTTTCGCCATGTTGGTACTGTTCGACCCATTAACCGAAATTGACCGAGCCGGAACACCATCTTTTCTAAGACCCTGTAGTGTGGATTAGTTAAACTAAAAATGAACACTGGTTGATTCAAAACAGCTTGGATTGTCTTGCATATTGCTCATTTTGGGGTGAACTATTATGTTGCCAAATAACGGCTGCAATTTGCCATAATGCCGATTGAAAAGATGTTGAAAAATCCTCTGAATCGTCAGACATCTGACCAATTGAGGGGGTGACCAATAACTCTTCAGTGGCGTTTTTTAAGCCATCTAACTGAAGCGAAAAGTGACTTTTATTATCAATCCAAATAGCGATAATTGGTTGTGGAGAATTATCAATATTCAAGTAAACTTTACTTTCACCATTAACGGATTTAACCATGACCTGTGAGTCACTTACCTTTGGGAGTCCTCTGACTAGATTCTTGGATAGTTCTATAATCTCAAAGGACGCTAATTTTTCAGTCATAGATTGCAATCGTTCTCCAATGTAGGATGGTAAGCAAGTTAGTATTTCAGGAGTGAGTTTTGTCATATGCACAGGATGGTCACTAGGTGGCGGTAAAATATGCACTGAGTACCCATTATCTGATAAAACTCTGGCGACATAACAATCTATTAGAGTATGACAAGCAACTAGAAAAACTCCTTGTTGTGAATTTGGTGACCGATTTATTTGTGTTGCATATGCTTCAGTATCAAGTCTAGAGTTATGAGTTTCAAGTTCTCTTTTACGAACCACTCCCATCACCGGCATCGAAGGAAAGAACGGTCGGTCAAACAGACCATGGCACCATTGAACACCAGCTATTGAGGAGGGATCCCGGCCATCTAGAGCATATTTGTCATTGTACTTTTGACTCATTGAGAGCGAGTCATCAAGTGATTTAGTCCATCTAGGAAATGATTTGCCCCAAGTCATGCGTAAATTATTGTGCAGCTCACCATGACGCAACAATGATTTTTGACATAAATTCCACAATAAATTTGGTGAGCGGGCATACTCTAGTTCATGGCTTGAAACAATTACTGGTCTAGGGTCTTGCGCAGTATTATTCCATGATTCCAGTGCCCAATGTGGCAGATTGACAGAACTATGTGGATTGGGTTTACTAGCCACATGATGCCAAGCATGTTCCCGGAAAATCAGTAGTTCGTCAAGATATTTATCTGCAGATTTAGTGCCAATAGCTGCGGCTTCTCGAGCCACCTTCATTGGTGATAAAAACCCGTAATGAAAGGCTGCAGACAGCCGTGAAACACCTTCGGGATCCGCAGCATTATTTCTCCTTCGAGCATAACCGCTTAGATTGTTATCCAGGAATTTTTGCCATTTATTCAACGCGATTTTTTCTCCACCCCGCTGCGACCAGACCGGTAGCACAGTAGGGTCAATGTTACATTCTTGAAGCAATTTTATCCGATTTTTGTTATCTAGAATATCTGCTTCAATATCGATTGGGGTGAACGGTAATTTGCCATTATAACTTTGGTTTTCCACAGTAACTTTTGGCCAACTTTGCTGGACCATTTTCTTGCGCATTCGCTTAGTAGCATCCCTGAACTTGAATGGCCTGTCAACGGATTTGCCAAATAATGGCATTGGTATTACACAATGGCAGTCTACCTCAACAACTGGACATTTGGCGTCTTTGCCAAGATTAGCCACCCAATGACTCCATGGTGGCAAAGGAAACATATCGGTGACAATACAACTAGCTGTTTGACTAAGTTCCTTGAGCACCGCTTGACGATGGCCGCTGCGAGCCAAATGCAAGACATAACGCAGGCCCATTGCTTGACAACCTTGGTGTAAATCAACCGCTCCATCGAGTAACATATTGTGATGCCTAAGTGAAGCCCATGGGTACCTTTCGTCCTGTCTCTTATACACATCTGACGCTGCCGACGAAGGTTCGAGTGT
>CAXHFO010000048.1:0-9550 GCA_964015895.1 uncultured Candidatus Poseidoniales archaeon | reverse complement strand
CCTTTGGCGACCAAGGCGACCAATTATCATGTATGAAGATGGAGAGCAAAATCATGCTTGATTATTGTTTTCAGTTGCCGCTAATGTCTCCCAGTAAGAGTCTTGTCTAATCGCGTCTGCAGCACATATTGTTGCCATATTGACAATGTGCCTTACACCATCGCTACGGGCGACTAACTGTACTGGTTTGTCCATTCCTTCCAAAATTGGCCCTGTCATTTCTGCACCCCCGAGTTCCTCAAGTAATTTGTAAGCAATATTAGCTGCAGCAAGGTTTGGCAGCACCAAAACATTTGCTGGCCCTTCAAAGTTCATGAATGGGTAATCGTCCTGAACATTTCGATTCAACGCAGTATCGGCTTGCATTGGCCCATCTATTATCAGTGTTGGATCAATCTGTTTAGCCATGGCAACAGCCTCCTCTATTCTCGTTGACCGTTGGGCTCTAGTGCTACCAAAATTAGAAAATGATAACATTGCAACCTTGGGCTTGATACCAAATCTTCGAGCAATCTTTGCTGTTTGTATCGCAATTTCGGCTAGAGTTGGACTATCAGGATATACATTGACTGTTGCATCAGCGAGGAATATCGTCCGGCCATTTACGTTAACCATGTAGCACCCAATAACACAATGTGCTGATGAGTCCGAACCAATAACTTCGATGGTCGGCCGTAATACATCTGCATAATTTCTGCTTACTCCGCCAACAAACCCATCAGCGTCACCCGAAGCCACCATTTGGCTAGCGAAATAAGGGCGGCTCTTGAGTAATCGTTCGGCGTCCTCCAAGGTCATTCCCTTACGCATACGCCGTTTGAACAAAGCCGGCGCATAGAGGTCTTTTCTTCGATCATCGTATCGTGGGTCAAATACTTCATAATCAAATTCTAGCCCAAGTTCTTCGACCATGGAATCTATCCTTTCTTTTGAGCCTAATAAAATCGGTTGGCAAATTCTCTGTTCAGTTAATTGTGCAGATGCCTTGAGCACTTTTTCATTATCGCCTTCTGGAAATACAATTCGTTTGCCCCGACCTCTTACTTGATTGATCATATGGCGCATTATGGAATAAGATAAACCAAGACGGCTCTCTAATTCTTCACGGTATTGGGCTATTGAGAATTCGTCTTTACCAATCTGAGTAATTCCCTCATCGACAGCGGCTTGAGCGACTGCTGAAGCTTCCCAAATTAGAACTCGGCGGTCAAACGGTTTTGGAATTATGTACTCCGGGCCAAATTGCATCGTTGCTCCATCGTATGCTTCTGAGATATAATCGGGCACCGGTTGCCTCGCTAATTCTGCTAGGGCTTTTGTAGCAGCCATCTTCATGTTTGGCGTGATATCTTTGGCTCGCACATCTAGCGCCCCTCTGAAGATATAAGGGAACCCAAGTACATTGTTTACTTGATTAGGATAATCTGATCGGCCAGTAGCAATTATAGCATCTTTTCTTACCTCCATTACTTCCTCTGGAGTTATTTCTGGAGTCGGGTTTGCTAAGGCGAAAATAATCGGTTTTTCCGCCATGCTAGCAACCATTTCTTTGGTTACTAAACCACCTTTAGATAATCCAAGAAGGACGTCCGCTCCATCTAATGCTGCCGCTAGGTCTCCGTCCGCTATATCGTGAGCAAAGTCAGCTTTGTATTGATTTAGTTCTCCTGCTGATAGTCGTTGTTTGGTCAAAATACCCTTACTATCCACCATTTTGATATTTTTTCTACTCACGCCTAACGCAACATAATGAGTTGCACAGGCTATGGCTGAAGCCCCGGCACCAAGTACAACTACTGTGATGTCTGATAATTTCTTATTTTGTAATTCTGCTGCATTTATCAATGCTGCACCAGAAATTATTGCGGTCCCGTGTTGATCATCATGCATAACCGGGATATCTGTCTCAGCTGCTATGCGTCGTTCAATCTCAAAGCACTCCGGTGCTTTGATGTCTTCTAAGTTGATCCCACCAAAGGTTTTCGATATGTTTACCACAGTTTGGATAAATGATTCGGGGTCTTCTGTATCAACTTCAATGTCAAATACGTCTATATCTGCAAATGTTTTGAGCAGTAATCCTTTACCCTCCATAACCGGTTTACTAGCTAGAGGGCCAATATTACCCAACCCCAACACCGCAGTTCCGTTTGATATAACTGCAACTAGGTTAGCTTTTGAGGTATACTTGTATGCAGTTTCAGGCTTCTCAGCAATCTCCAAACAAGGATAAGCAACACCAGGCGAATATGCTAGGCTCAATTCGTGGGCAGTAGAGTGAGGTTTTGTGGGTACAACCTTGATTTTACCATGTGGCTTAGCCTCGTGGTAATCAAGTGCTTCTTTCTTGAGTTGTTGCTCTTTTCGCTCGTCCAATGAAACACTTCCAAGCCTCCGAAGTTGCATACGATGTTTGATTGTTTGGGGAAGTATGGACCCTAACAACTCGATTTTTACAGGATTACCGGTTTATTCAGCGGTTTTGATGAGATTTTTGAACACGAATTAGGGCCGCGTTCAAATAGTGTAAGATGCGCCAAGTTACCAATGAACGGTAAGTTTCGCGTGGCATCTCCGGTTAGCGGAGCGAAAAAGGCTTTGCTACTCACTTTGTTGATGGTAATTACCTCACTTTCTCCACTAATGACTGTAAACCCTGTTTCTGCCCACGAAAATGGCAACTCTACCGTGTGGGAAAAGCAGGGTAGTAATGACACTGGTTGGGTACAACTCGACGCTATTGGAGCAGACCCAACTATTGGGATGTCAGCCAATGCAAATTGGGGGCTCGAATTTGCCCCTGGGGCGCTCTTATCCAACGTAACTATGGAAGTTAGAGTAAATGGCAGCGATGGAATGTTAATTCAAGAGCCGGTGATTACCGCCAGTGATGTTGGAATCAACTTATTTGATTGGAATGGATTAGGAATGCTAGGGTCAAGGGATTCTTTTACTGGTGCAAACCCTCATTCAGGAAGATTATCACCAAACAGTGATGCTGGCGCTTATTGGACACTCCCCTCTGGTGCAGAAATCAATGACTTGGTTATCGAAGCTTTAGCCCCTGTTGATCCTGCGGTAACTTTTGAACCTGTAGACATTGACATTGCAGACTATGTTATCCATTTCGTTGACGGAAGGATGTATTTGGCAATTGATAATTCCCTACTGGTTATCGATTATAATAACCAACCGAAGATCATCGACATCATTGTTTTTGAGGATGCAGAAAAGATTGTTGATTTAGAAATCGATTATGCTAACCTCGCACTTCACGTACTTACCAATGACGACTACTTCCATGCACTTTCCCTTGTTGATACGTCTATTTTAACTCCATTGCCAGAGACGGTATTTGACTCAGATACAATTGAATTGGTCCAGTTTGACCAATTCATAATCGCTAGCGATGGGACTCCTTATGCATCAAATTCCGATCGGATTGTAATCTTTGATGGTAATGACTGGAATAACTTGGTAACAAAAACCCCGGTTGGAAGAGCACTAGACATTATCGAAATTGGAGATATTCTATATTTTTCTTTTGAAAATGGGGGAGTGCTCAGATGGGATTTAACAACAAATTCTGAATTGTCTGCTTGGTCGAGTGCCAATAATCTACATTCTGATTCTGTTACTGCTTTCCATCTTTCTGGTAACCAAATTCTTTTGGCCTCAGAAGATGCTGGGCTAGCACGTTATGACTGGAATACAGGGTTCTGGCTATCTACCTGGAATGATGGTAATTGGTTAACCTCAAACAATATTGCAGATATTGCCCTGTCAAATAATATTTTAATGATATTAAACGGTGGTGTAGTCCAAACATATAACACCGCTAACGGGGTGTTTTTACAAACCTATGATTTGGCTGATTACGGATTGGTTGATGATGGCCGTAAACTATTGACATGGCCAAATATAGGCGTAAGGTCACCATCTTCTGAGATTGTGCTTATCAGTGACGGTGGTGGAGACTTAGCGATTCTTGATACTGCGGCAACGCCGCTTTACCAAGGCAATATGTTGCTGGCAAGTGGGCCTACCTCTGCAGACATGGATGGTGTTGTTGAGTTAGATGGTGTGCTTTTCGTTGCTGCGGATGGAATCATGAACAGGTTTGACACCACTGCTTCAAGATGGTTAACACCTAAATTAATCGGTGATGATGTCAATCAGCTGATTACTGATGGCACTCATATTTACATCGCGGGGCAAAGCACCGGTGCCCACAAAATGCTTAGCAATGGAACCATTGTGCAAACTTGGTCTAGTAGTGATGGGTTATTTAGTGACAATGTGAATCGACTAGCGATTTCTGGTAACAATTTACTTTCGGTTAACTCTGATTCAGCAATTTCAATAATTGACACAATCAGTAACTCAATAACAACTTATGATGAAAATTCTGGACTCGGTTCATCAATAATCGAAGACATCGCTAGCTTCAACAATATAGCCTACATTGCCACATCAGATATTGGACTGGCACGTTTTGACATGGCTAATCAAACATTCCTTGCACCTTGGGGCTCTACCGGAGTAAACAATGCCGATAATGTCCCTATAGCAGTGTTTGATGATGTCCTGCATATGGGCCTGCCTGGCTATGGAGTTGTTAGAAAGGATTTGACAAATGGCGAAATTCTATTGCCACTAGTTGAAAATTCTGATGTTAATGGCATTGAAATTCTGCCAAATGATAACGTATATGCCTTGATTTCTGATGGCTCTGCGCTGTACATTGGCGCTGATGATGGGGCAGTCAAGTGGGACGGAATACAATCTGTAGATTTCGCTGGAAGAGGACAAAGTTGGGTAACTCAACCAGATCAATTCTTTGATTTTACCCTACTAGGCAACGATATCTATGTTGGTACAGACCGTGGCGTTTGTAAATATCCGACCGCCACAGTAGTTGTTGATGATTGCCAAAATGTGTATGACGGCATGCCAAATTGGGCTACATATTCAGTAGGCACTGATGGTTCACAGATTTATGGGGGAACCAATAACGGAGTTGGCATTTTAACTGCTAATCCCTTTGAAGTAGTGGATACTTGGGAAGCCAGTGAAGATACGGACAATGCTCCAGTCGAGGTTATTGGCGATATTGCCTATGTTGGATTAAACGGTGTAGGTATTGCCAGATATGAGATCTCGACAAATTCATGGTTATCTACATGGACTGAGGATGATGTCTTAGATGACGGAAATCAGTTTGTCACTGGGTTAGTTGCAGATATTAATCCCGACCAATTATGGATTGGCGGGGAGGATGGTTTCCAATTAATTGACGTAGTAAACGAGGTTGAAGTATATGATATAGAAAAATCAAATTCTATTTATCTTGGAAATGGCGAGCCATACCAAATGATTGTTTACAACGATGTTATGTATTATCATCAAGAAGATGACAGTAACAGTTTCTATCGTATTGACCTTGTTAACTTCAATCAATTATCCAATATTGATGCTGGAATTCAATTGGATGACAATAGTGGACCGGCTTGGGGCATGGGTTTGGTTGATGATGTGATAATGACTGGAGTGGCTTCAAATGGTGGATTCCCTGACTATTATGATGGCCGCGGTGGTATCGCTCAATGGGACATCAGTGACGATGATTGGGGTGAAAATATTGAACCAAGTGGCCAAGTTGACCGAGTAACTGCGTATGAAACCACTACTGGTGAAATGTGGATTTCTTGGGGTGAATTAAAGGTAGACCTATACGACAACATCGGGGCCTTTGTTGGCTCTTGGAACAGCGATGACGGTCTTGATTTCCCGATAAGAGAAATTATCGAATACAATGGTGAAACTTTGTTTGCCACCGAATCGGGAGTTGCGCGGTATGACGCTATTAATGGCGGTTGGCTGCCCACATGGGAAGAAAACAATGGACTACCAAACAACGCTGGAGAGGAAATCTATGAATTGTGGACTAACGGCATTGATCTTGTCGTCGGTGGCGGCGATGGGGCAAATTTTGGTGGCTTCCAAGGTGGGGCAATTTCTCACTGGGATGGCACTAATTGGAATGTATTCACATCAAATGGTCAAAACGGAATTCAAAGAGGCTATCCAATTACTATGACTGAATGTGGCGGCCTGCTAAATGTTGGAATTTATGACAACAATGGTGGAATAGAACAAATTGATTTGACAAATTCAACTATTGTCAATACTTTCACTCAAGCATCGCTTGGAGAAGGTCAAGTCTCTGGTGTTGCCTGTGATTCTTCAACTGATACACTGTATGTCACCTTTTACGAAGACGAGCAGCCCATCAAAAAATACAATATGAATACTGGCCTATGGCTAGCAGATATTACTACTCAAACTCACAATCTTCCAAGCGATAGAATTTGGTGGGACGCAATTGGTTATGAGTCAGGTAAACTGATTGTTGGGCACGGCCTTGGTCAAGATGGTTCAAACATAATCGGCGGCGGTTATTCTGTAATATCTACTACTGGTGCAATTACCAGTCAAGTAAATTCTAACGCCCAAGGCTCCTCTGTGACATCATTCCAATGGATTGGAGGCGGATGGTTACTTGGCCAAGCTGGAGGTTCATCCGGTTACAGCCGTGTTGATTATTTGGATGCTAGTGGCCAAACCACAGTCCACAATTTACCCGGATTAGTTAGTGGTCAAGTAACGACAATGACTGGCAATAGTACCCATCTTTGGGTTACTACCATCGGAGAGAACGTTGGATTTGGTCAATCAACTGGGGCTGGAATTTTGCAAGGTGAAAGGCAAAATGATGGTTCAGTAGAGTGGCAACAAGGATGGACCTTGCCGGCAAATTCTCAAGCCAAAGATACTCAATTGGTTGGTACAGACCTATACATTTCAACATCTCCTGCAGGATTGATGAAATTAGATACTGTTTCTGCTTCACTCAACCCAATAAACGGGGCATTGCACAATAACATGGATGGATTGAAGTTGGTTGGAACCGATTTAATCATCGGTCTACAGGGCAACTTTGGATCTTCTGCTGGAGTCCAAGTGTTTGATACCTTGACTGATACTTTTGGTAATGGCCGCCTCGTTGCTGGACTGCCATCCAACATAGTAAACGGCTTTGAAACTGATAACAATATCATATATATCGCCACAGATGGCGGTATTGGTAGATGGTCTCTTCAAACCAATGATTGGTTAAATCCGATTACTAGTACTGATGGCCTGCCCTCAAATATAATCCAAGATCTCGTGTACGAAAGCCCTAATCTATGGGCCGCAACACCGTCTGGATTAGTAAAAATGGACACTAGTACCGCATCGATTAATACGCTTACTAGTGCGAATGGCATGATTGGAACATCTACTTGGGGTTTGATAAAAACCACTGATAATGTTGGAAATGTCCAAATCCATGTTAGTCACAACGGCGCTGGAAGTGAAAGGCCAGGTATTTCTAGCATCGATGAAGCGTCCGGATTAGTTATTGCGACTCATCGCTTTGATCAACTACCATCCAATACAATTACGGCGGTGGCTAGTGATTTCTGGGGCCTACACATTGCTACTGATGTCGGCCCTATGACTCATTGGAATGGTTTGAATAACCAATTTGAGGACGGGGCATCTGCATTCCAAATATCTAGTTGGCCAATCGAACAACTTGTTAGTAATGGCGATCAAGTTATGGCTATTGGTAATAATGTGGTCACCATACTCGAAGCAAGAACGCCAGCCCACTCTGTTTCTAAGGTATTTGTCATACCAGATGTAACTTTAACCGGCGGCGATATAACTTCTGATTATTTGTGGATAGCCACCGATGATGATGGTCTATTTGGTTGGATGAATAATCCACAATGGACGCCGCTAGAAAGATTTGAGTTACGCAGGGCTAATCCTCTTAACATGGGATTCAACTTAGTAAATTTAGACATTACAAACATGACCCATCCAGGTGTTCAAATCCAACTGGCTGATACGGTAAATCCAATCACTTTAGACCAAGACAGTGGAACTCCCGGTGTCCACAACCTGTTATTCCAAGGCGTACCGTTAGCGTTTTCCTCGCCTGTCAGCGGTGCTGCGACTTGGGCTCAATCTAACAGCTTGAAATATGCAGTAACACTCAATCTATCAGATGACCCACAACTATCCAATACATTACAAGCAGCAGTTGATAATGCCGTTCAAATTAACGGCACCAAATTTGTTCAATTGAACCTCCGTTCACCGAGTAATGGCTCATTAGAAGCAAGAATTACTTATGATTACATTAAGCTAGAAACTCCAATCGACCTTACTAATCTTGTAGACCGTCCAGATGATGGCGGTGGCGCATTAACTGCATCTTGGACTCTAGTTCATGATGATGACTTTGCCAGATATTTGATTTACGTCAATGAAGGTCCGTTCACCAGTGCCTCGGGCACATCCGACATCACGGCTGATGACTTAACAGGTAGAGTGGTAGACAAGACCATCTCTTTGCATAGTAGACTGCAAAGTGAGGTTACCACTGCTAATGGAGTTCCGTTGACTGATGGAGTTGCTTATCATGCTGTAGTTGTGGTTGAATATGATGATGGGCGGCTGGGCAATCCTTCCATGCAACTAGGACCGGCAATTCCTACTGATGAAATCCCTAACTCTCCGCTTTGGGCAGAGGCTGGGCCACATGAAGGCGGAGATGATGGAGACTTGGACCTAGAATGGGCTAGATGTACTTCATTAGACCTAGCTAGCACTCGGATTTACTCATCTACAATTGATATCAGTGACGTCTTAGGGTTGACTCCTACTGCAGATTTACCTCCAACAGAAGGCAATACAACTGTGCTTCAACTAAATCCAGGTAGACCATATTGGATTGCTCTTACTTGTGTAGATGATGCTGGACAAGAAGATGTATTCAATCCTACTGTAATTGGGCCAGTAGTGCCAACTGGTGGATTAAACGATCTAACTCCGCCACCTAAATTGGAGAATGTTGAGGCAATAGATACTCCTGATGATGATGGTGGTAGAATCACTATTTCTTGGGATGAGAGTACTGCTGAAGATTGTACATTCTATGCTGTTTGGGTTATGCCTGATGACGGTCTGCCAAATATTGAAATTATACAATCATTAGATGATTGGGGTTTTACCCAAGCAAAAATAATTGATGATTGTGGAACGACAAGCGCAATAATTGACAATTATGATGGGGTGCAACTTGAAGATGGTCAGCCATACTTACTTGCCGTTGTAGCCTATGATGATTGGTTAAATGTCGATTTGATAGACGTAGAACAAGTCTCTGCAACACCATTTAAGAATACCGTGGGAAGTGGTGGAACTCCTGACCGTGTTGACTCTGTCAATGCTTATGATCACGCTGAAGATGATGGGACTGCTATTGACATCGTATGGACTGTTTCAAATGTTGATGATTTCGCCTATTATATCGTCTGGGTCGCTGACCAACCTGTGTCAGACCTTAGTGGGGCTTGGGCTGCATTTGGTGATGACCCAGATAATTGTGGATGTTTGAAGATTGATAAACAATGGATTGATGAAGATAAAAACC
>CAXHFO010000047.1:0-9618 GCA_964015895.1 uncultured Candidatus Poseidoniales archaeon | reverse complement strand
GTTGCTCAAACCGTCGAGGCTGACACTTCCTGTGATACGACTGTTACTGCTACAATCACTGCGGTAATTGGCGCACCAGCGGCTGAAATACCGGAACCTTCGACAGAAACAGTCACCACTACTACTGGTGATGGATCTGGTGGGGGACTTTGGGGTGTTGATTTATACTTTGACGGAGTAAAAGATCGCAATGACAAGACCATTACTTACACCGGCTCTTCGTCATTAATTGAATACATGATTACGGTTGAAAATACCGGACAACAAAATTCGACTACAGTAAACTTGACTCTTCAAGAGCGAGACGATAGTGGCTGCGGCAACGCAGGTGATCTAGAAGCCACATTAAGCGATAATACGGTTACTTTAGATGCCGAAGATGAGGATGATGACGATGCCAACAAAGAAGTTGTATATGTCGAAGTTGAAGTGCCAGATGGCCAAGAAGCTGATGATTATTGTTGGGAGGTGATTGGTACTGTTACCACGCCGAACCCGACCGAAGAAGTAACCGATACGGTGAATTTAGAACTCGAGGTACCAGTCCTCAAAGAGTGTTCAATGTCTTTATCAAAAACCACATTAAATCTAAATCCAAATCAAGAAGGAACTTTTTCAGCCACTCTAACTAACGATGGAAATAGTGACTGGACAGTCAGTATGACTAGGTCTGGCGAGCGCGCTAGTTGGGTTTCATCAGACGGACCTTCAAGTGGCGTTTTACCGTATGATGACGGAAGTGGAACTAAAGTATTTGATTTCAAAGTCACACCAGACGACTCTGAAAATGCTGGGTCATCAAATTCTATTACAATTCAAGCCAAAGATGGTAATACAGTGAAATGCAGCAAGGTTATTTCAATTGTCCTTGGTCAATCATTTGGTGCTGAACTCAGCCTAACTACACAATCATTAGGTCCAATTGAGCCAGGAGAAAATCGCACATCTTCAGTCACAGTAACCAACACTGGTAATGGTCAAGATAACCTAAGGATTTCAGTATCTTCTGCTCCATCGGGCTGGGGAGTTCAATTAGAACAATCCACTGTTACTGTCAACAGCCGTCATGGCGCCGGCAAATCAGTCAATGTACAATATTCGGTTTCCGTGCCGCTAAATGCCCTTGCTACCGAAAGTATCGAACTGACATTCTCAGTCTTACCTGCCGGCGGCGGTGCTGCTTACCAAAGTAAAATTTTGACTGTTACGGTAAGTGAAACTCACGGAATGTCCTCAAGTTCAGTAATACCTTCAGATAGCAATGGATATATTTCTCAAACCGGTGATTATAATGATGTTTTAGTATTCCCAATAGAGGTTGAAAACCTTGGTAATAATGATGATGTGTTTAGGTTTTACACCAAACAACAACGCCCCTCATCAGGAACAAATTGGGATATTTCATTCACTGATTCAGTCGGTGATACTAAGACTGAATTTAACGTTCCAGCAAGGCAAAGCCTAGTAATTAACGTAAATGTTCTTGTCCCGAATGTTGGAAACTACAATAACAATGACATAATTATCGAGATAACTAATTTAGAGCATTCGACTAATGACGACGAGGATGGCGATGGCTTGCCAGATAACAAGGCACAATTTACCATCAGGGCAATTAAGAACAATATCACCTATTCTATGGAAACTAGATTTGGCGATGGAGACTATAATTCAGTAACCATCGATAATAGAGCAGCATCGGTAATTTTAGCCCCAGAGGGCACGATGACGTTTGAATTCTGGATTGAGAACGTCGGTACTCCTCAAGTAGGACCTTCAGGTCTACTGAGGTCAGATTTAGCGGTAATCGACATCAATGGTCTTGAAGGAATTGCAACAAGACAGATCCTTGTTGATGGTGAGCTATACGACGGAAGTTTGCCGATAACAACTAAATTTGCGATTTTTAATCTAACCTCGCAAACCTACCTATTAGATGAAAACGACCAACCGTATTTAGCTGAATCAGAATTTGGCGCCAATTCAATTATGCTTAGTAATAATATCAGTTCTTTTGGTAATGAAGTTAGAAAGTTCAAACAAAAAGTAACGGTAATTGTTGAGGTAAGCCCAAGTGCCCAAACAGGCGATGTAGGAATACTCGAAGTGGTAGTATTTAGCCAAGAGAATGCCGCTGATAGGACTACTGGCAGACTTGTTTTGAACCTAGAAGTTCAAACTATCTATGATATTCAATTTGATGACAGTGTGGAACTTTACTACGAATTGGAATACCCCGACAGAAAGGAGATTCCAATTTCTATCGTTAACGATGGTAATACTCGTACCCAATTCATAATTTATACACCAGAGAGCTTCAGAGGTTGGTCAGTTGAACTTGACAGAGCAGACTCTAGTTGTTCAACTATTTCTGAGGGGCTAAAATGCTGGGCAGATGTTGATGAAGTAATCGAAATTATTGCTCTTGTAAGGCCATCATACGATGCGGAGATAAAGGATAACTACACATTTACTCTTTCAGTTGAGCCTGTGGAAATAGGTGTTGTTGGCCGTGAAAATATCGAAATCTCTGTACTTGGAGAACCCGACGACGGACCCCTTGGCCTTGGCCTTTCTCAAGGACAAATAGAAAGCGGAGTTTACCTTATCGTAGCAATATTGTTTGCTGGAATCATGTATCGTGCAGGAAAGCCGACAATCGATCAAATGGTTGAATCAGGTAGAAACAGAAATCGTGCCAAGTACGCCGAGAAACTAATCGCTTCTAGAGAACAAGGGTTTAGCTCAAGTAGTGCATTTAGTGTTAATCCAGTACCTTACCGATCAGCAAAACTAGAGTGGTTTGTGTTAGTACCAATCACCCTTGGTCTATACGGTCTTTTGATTAATTATCGCATGGCAAATGAGATGAAAAAGCACGCAAATATTGGGCCAGGTGGCGTTAAACACCTAATATTCACAATAATTCCATTACTTAATATCTATCGTATGTTCAAATTTGTTGGAGAAATTAGGCAACTAGAAGCACAAACCAAGCACTCAACCAAACTATCTACCTCTTCGCCGTTAATTTGGTTACTACTAGGGGTTACAATATTCCCAGCATTGGGCTTTGGTGGCTTGATTGTTGGCGCATTAGCATTGCTACCAATCTTCCTGCTGCTAGGTAATCTAGTGGCTCAAATATTGGCTTATGCAATGTACTACGTAATCTTCTGGTGTCTTGCAGCGTATCCGTTCTACAAGATTTGGCAGATGATGCAAGAATCACTTAATGCTTCATGGGCAATATGGTTCGGCAAAGTTTGAGTTTAATTAGAACGCAAGCACACGGTTTTGCTAATTGTCTTTGTTTCAAAATTTTTCAAACATTTGACAAGCCTTATTGGGGGGTAATTATTGGAATGCTTGCTAAGCGTATGCTTTGTACTGGGTGAGCGAATGTCCGGACTAGAATCAGTGCCAAGTGCATACCTTTCTATCGGCTTCTTGACAGTTGTCGGAATACTTATGCCGATGACCAATTTTATCATCACTTGGGTAGTTCGCCCTAGAGTAGATCCGGCCCGCCCCCACATTACCAAATCATACCTCTTACAAGGCTATGAGAGAGATCATAGTTTGTACCCTAGAAGGTTAACTACCTTCGAGTGTGGTAGTGAGCCTGTTGGCGATGCGATGATTCAATTTCACTTTCAATACTACTGGTATGCCATCATCTTCCTAGTTTTTGATGTGGCTTTCATGTTCCTTGTTTTGGGCGGAATGGTTGCTTCAGATGCAACGGCCCAAGATTTAGCAGACAGTGCTAGAAGCGGTGCAGTAGATAGAGCAAAAGATGCGTTAATGGTACTTTCAGCTTACTTTGCAATCATGTCGATTGGCGTATGGTACGTCTTTAGGAAAAGAGGTAGAATTTACATCTGAGGTGAAATTATGGCAGATACTGGAGAAAATTTTGCAGCATTCAATAGCCGAGCGCTGGTAGAAATGGTCGGGGGAGTTACCGATGAGGCGCTCAAAGCCACTAAAATCAAACAATTTTTGAGCGTTCTAGCAGGCCGATTTTTCAACTGGGCTGGCAGAAAATCATTATTCACTCTTCACTTGGGAATTAAATGCTGTGCTATTGAAATGGCTGCAGCGGCGACCCCTAGATTTGATGGAGATCGTTTTGGAGTGCTATTCCGTTCATCGCCAAGACAATCAGATGTTTTGCTGGTTAACGGCCCAATTTCAAAGAAATTCGCTGATAAAATTGTCAGACTGTGGGAGCAGATGCCAGAGCCAAAGTACTGCATAGCAATGGGTGAATGTGCTATTTCTGGCGGCCCTTATTTCCAATCATACAACATTTTAGAGGGTGTTGACACAGTTATTCCAGTAGACGTTTACATCCCTGGATGCCCACCTAGGCCTGAAGCCCTAATCGACGGTTTTGGCCTACTGCGAGAGAAAATAATCAGAATCGGTGGAGCACCAAGCTCTGGCAGAGATTCTGAGAAGCCGATTATTGTGGGTGATGAGTAATGGGGATGGCAATTACACTTGAGCAAAATGCCACCGCAGTCACTCAGTGTGCAGATGCAATAAATGACAAATTTAGCGGCACAGGTATCAGTGCTGATATTGTCCAACATTCCAATGCCAAAAAATATTCTTTCGTAAGAGTAGTTAGTCCGCCACAACATTGGCAAGCACTTGCCAAGTGGTTGAAATTTGATTTAGGCGTAAATTACTGCTCAATGATTACCGGGACCCATTACCCTGAAGGTCCAGCAGAAAGGGGATGGGGTCTAGCATATCACCTCCTTAGGCAACCAATTAGCAATCAAATACCAGATACTAACACAGTTTATGTTGCTGAGAAGATGGTTGGTTCGCAAATCCCGGTTGAATTTGAGGTTTTGATCAATTTACCAAATAATGACGCCCCCTCAGTTCCAACCGTACAACATGTTTGGGTTGGTGCTGATTGGAATGAAAAAGAGACTTGGGATCTAGTTGGGATTCAGTTTGAAGGCCATGAGAATATGTTTAGGGTACTCAACCCGCTTGATAGCCCTGATGGATTTCACCCATTACAAAAACAACACAAAATTCGATATCATGACTATAATGAAATGTATGACGATGCTCAAGGATTCGTTAGAAAACCAGCCGATGAGGGTCGGGTAAAGTGAGGTGAGATTATGGCACAAATGTGGATTACTATGGGCCCTCAACATCCAATGACCCATGGGTTGTGGACTTTGAGAGTAAAAGTCGATGGCGAAACAGTAATCGATACAGAAGCTGAACTTGGATATATTCACCGAGGTGTAGAAAAAATCTGTGAAGCAAGAGACTTCACACAAGTTACGCCATATTGCGATCGATTATGCTATGTTAGCGCAATGACTTGGGCTAATTCTTACATCTATGCTGCAGAAGACTTACTTGAAGCAGACGTTCCAGAGCGAGCAGAATATATTCGACTAATCTCAGCCGAATTACAAAGATTAGCCAGCCACCTGATGTGGCTTGGCGCATTTGGACCTGATATCGGGAATCTAACTTTGATGACCTGGTGCATGAGAGACAGAGAAATGTTCCTCGACTTATTACAAGAATTAGGTGGCTCTAGGATGCATTACAACTACCCACGAATTGGTGGAGTAAAGCGAGATATTCCTATTGGTTTCGCCGACAGAATGATTGCTAAGGTCAAATTGTTCGAAAAGCGAATTGAAGAATACGAAATGATGCTTGACGAGTCAACAATTTGGTTAGTCAGACTTCAAGGAGTTGGATATTGTAACGCAGAAGAAATGGTCGAAGCCGGTGTATCTGGCCCTAACGTTAGGGCAGCAGGTGTCAATTATGACGTGCGCTGGGCTCACCCATATTCAGTGTATGATGAAGTTGATTGGGAGCCAGCAGTCGAGAAACCCACTTCGGTCAAAGGTGCAGATTGCTACGACCGTTATCGTGTCAGGATTGAGGAAATGCGTCAATCTTGTCGAATGGTACTTGATGCGATAGAAAAAATACCGGGTGGTAAAAACACTAACTACGCTAGTGGCGATGAAATGATTTACACAAAGCCACCAACCCGAGCCCCTGAAGGTGCAACTGGATTTAGTAACTACGAGTGTACTAGAGGGGCCTCACAATTTTACATCGAAGGTGGTGGTGAAGGTAGAGGTAAAAAGCCTTACCGACTATCAATCCGTTCGCCAATGTTCATCACAATTCCATTCGTAGCTAAGACAATGATTGGGTACAAAGTGGCCGATATCCCGGCAATTATGGGTAGTTTTGATCCATGCATTGGAGAAACAGATCGCTGAGGTGAAGTTATGGATGATAAATACGATCTAAGGGGGCTATTATTCTCAACCTTCGAAGATTTAATCCCCAAAGTTCTAGAAGGTACTCCACTGGAAGATAGTTCGGCACAAATTGCGTTTGGACTTGCCACATTTGCGGCGGTAAATATTGTATTTTTGATGTTGTTCTTTTCCCAATTCGCTATATTGTGGATTGAGCGTAAAGCGGTTGCTAGAATGAATGACCGACGTGGTGCTACAACCGCACTGCGTTCTTTATGGGTTGGTGAAAATGGCGTTACAGCAGGTGAGTGGTGGAATATGCTGCCGTTTGGCTTGGGTAAACCAATAGGCGGGCTAAACAAATTTCTCAACAAAAAATTTGGTAACCGAGATGAAAAATTCGCTACTGTTGACAGAGTCAACAACCGTTCGTGGATGGGCTATTCGATATTCCCGGGTTTCTTTCAAAACGTAGCGGACGGTATGAAATTTTTAGTTAAGGAGCACATGGTTCCTCAACGAGCCGATAAACTAATTTTTGAGGTTTCACCTTTCCTCATCGTATCTTCAACATTACTGATTTTGGGAATAATTCCGTTGTCAAGTGGCATGTATGCGACCAATCCTGAACTTTCAATTCTTTATGCAATTGCAATCTTTGGCATTGCTCCAATTGGCGTGTTCTTTGCGGGTTGGTCTTCTAACAACAAGTATACTCTAATCGGCGGAATTAGGTCAGCAGCACAATTGACAGCCTATGAAATTCCATTGCTGTTGACTTTATTGTCAGTTGCCGTATTGTCAGGGACATTCAACATCATCGAAAGCGTTCATTTCCAACATTCAGCAGGTTCTTGGAATCTATTCTTGATGCCACTTGGAGCCGGACTGTTCCTGCTTACCATGATTGCTGAAGTAGAAAGAGTACCGTTTGATATGCCAGAGGCCGAAGCAGAACTGGTTGAAGGGTGGTGGACTGAATACGGTGGTATGAGATTTGGCATGTTATTTATGGCAGAGTACATCAGAACTTATGCTGCATGTTTCCTATTCACGCACTTCTTCTTGGGTGGATGGCACTTGCCATTCCAAGGATTGATTAGTCAAATTCCGCTTCTTGGTGATGCGTACTTACTTATTCCTGGCGCAATAGTTGTACTGCTCAAGGCATGGTTGGTATTCCTACTGGTATTTGTTTGGGCAAGGTTTTCACTGGCTAGAATCAGAACCGATCAAATTCTAGAATTTGGCTGGAGAATCTTACTGCCATTAGCAGTATTACAAGTTGTATTGGCAGGCGTATACCGTCTGTATCTATTTGATCCTACTGAAATGAAAGATACCGCTGCTGGTGGCTGGGCATGGGACGCATTTGGCATTCCAATGCTCGTTCCAATCTTAACCACAGTTGTTTGGTTAGGGATCTTTGTCCTATTCCTCAATGATGAGGATAAAAGTGGAAATACCGAACGTATGTTCCATGTATATACAGAAAAGCCTGCGGGAACTTATGTCCCGGGGCAGGAGTGAGGTGGAAATATGCCAATGCACCCCCATGCAAAACCGAATTTTAGAAACCTATTTTGGTACCCGTTCAAGATAACGCTGATAACCGCCCTGAGGACCTTCCCAATTTTCGGTAAGTTGTTTGGCAAGCGTCTCGCAATGGGCTACCACAATACATCCCACCCTGAATTCCTCGACGACGGATCCAAAGCACGTGCAAATAAAAATAGTCAATTTAACGACATTTCACAGCAAGAATTTGCGCCCGACCGTGTAACTTCTGACTTATTCCCTACCTTGTGGAAACCTCAAACTGTCCAGTATCCATATGAACGATTAGAGGATATGGAGCCTTGGCTATTCGTCCCGGGTAATTACAACGGCAGAATCGGCGTAATTTGGGAAACTTGTACTGCCTGTAAACTATGTGTCACGGCTTGTCCAAACGACTGTCTGCATATGACTACCGAACTGCGTGTTGACGTTTTAGACGGCGCAGATGGGGAGCACGAAGGATTTGGTGCGGAATTGGAAGTTGGCGGCTATGCTGCGCAATTAATACCCGAAATAGCAGAATCTTCCGACGACTTCAACCATGTCACAGCCCACTCTGATACTCCCGACCAGTGGAGATTTGCCGAAGTACTAGACCTATCTGGTAGCACAGCAATGGTTCGATGGAACGATTCGGGAATCGAACAAGAGATTGAACAAACCGAATTATTTGTTGCTGATGATCAAATTGTATCTGGCAGAATCGACTTAGGACGTTGTATGTTTTGTGGCTTATGCATGGAAGCCTGTGGTTTCACTTCCTTCTTCATGACCAATGAATATGACGGGATGTCCGGCTTTACCCGTCAAGATTTGTGGTTTGATGCCAGTAGAACTAGAGTATTACCTTCCGTCCACCAAGAAGCAGTAGATGCCGAGCTAGCCAAGCGCGCTAATAAAGAGAAAGACAAGCGTGCCAAAAAGGCAGCCAAGGCCGCCAAGGCAGCTGCTAAGGAAGGTGCCTGAGATGGATGTTGCAGGTATTGTCGAAGCAGGAGTATTTTTCTTATTTGCCACCATTACCATTGGTGGTGCACTGGGACTAATACTTGCTCAAAGAGTGGCACACTCGATGTTGTCACTCATTTTCTGTTTCATGGCAGTATCTGGGATTTTCATTCTATTGGGTGCAGAGTTTTTAGCAGCAATACAGATTTTAGTCTATCTTGCCAGCGTTGGTTTGGTAGTTCTATTCGGTATAATGCTAACTAGGAGGCAAATATTGGAGGAGGATTTTGAATGAAGTTCGTATCCTTAGTTACTAGGATTGGCCTACTAGCTTTGGCAATGATTTTGATTTCTGTACTTAGCGCTGACGAAGTTTGGGCTAACTCCAGTGATGACCAACCAACGACCAACGGACTTGCTGACTCACTACTCAATGACTGGGCTTTGCCATTACTCATTGTTGGAGTATTGATGGCAGCTTCTATGATTGGTGCGGCTTATTTGATTAGAGATGAGCGACGAGAAAATCTGCTTTGGGAGTTTGGAGGTGAAGAGGAATGATAGATCCAGCATGGGTTTCTGCTCTCTCCGCTATACTATTCATCATCGGACTTGGTGGTGCATTTACTAGAAAGAATGCGATCATCGTATTGATGTGTATCGAATTAATGCTCAATGCTGCTAATATGCAATTTGCCGCAGCAGCAGTTCACCATGGTGACCCAACAGGATGGATTTATACGATCTTTGCAATTGCCATAGCGGCAAGTGAAGTCGCTATTGGATTAGCAATTTTCCTGGCCATGTATGGAAAGCATGAAACGATATCACTAGA
>CAXHFO010000046.1:0-9708 GCA_964015895.1 uncultured Candidatus Poseidoniales archaeon | reverse complement strand
ATTTTTCAATGGTCGGTTGGGCTGTTAGCGGCGTTTCCATTACTCACGTTGTCGATGAAGCAGAACGAGTCGCAGAATTATTCTAAGCACTGGCTTTTGCTTGGAACTTTTTACTGATTAAACTACCAAGTCCTTCAATCCAGTCTTCATTATCATTCAAGCATTTTATCACTGTCAATTCTTCTCCACCTAAACTAATGAAGTGTTCTCTAATTCCAATGTCCAGTTCTTCCAAAGTCTCAAGCCCATCTGCCAAAAAAGCTGGAGCAACTATCGCCAATTTCTTGATTCCTCGTTTAACAAGTTCCTCAACCTTGTCCATGGTTGACGGCTCTAACCATTTCACTGGTCCAATTCGGCTCTGGAAACTGAGCGACCATTGATCGGGTTTTAGGCCTAATAATCCCACAACAGTTTGAGTAGTGTTCATGCAATGGTGACCATAGCAAATCGAATTTCCTTCAGTGGCAATTGAGCAACAATCGTTTGCTTGCTGACAGTGATTTTTGGTTTTATCTATCCGTTTGACGTGAGACACCGGTAATCCATGGTAAGAAAATAGCAAGTGAGTGTCTTTGTCTATTTGTGATTCAATTGACTTTGCTAATGGAACAACATATTCTTCATCGGTTTCAAAATGCCCCATTTCCATTATCTCAGGATTCCAATTCATTTTCTTGAGTTGCTTGTATGAATGCTTCAACGCAGATTCTGTAGTGGCTTGCGCATGGTGAGGAAACATTGGCAACAGTAACAATTCATCGACTCCCTTTGAGCGTAATTGTTCGAGACCATATTGAATACTTGGGTTGCCGTAACGCATGGCAAATTCGAATTCAATTTCGTCGTTAGAGGAATTTAATGATTTAGTGATCCGGTCAGAGTATACCCTTAGCGGGGAGCCATCTTCCATCCAAATTTTTTGATATAATGGGGCGATTTTCTTGGGCCTTACTCGCAATATTATGCCTCTTACAAGGAATTGGCGAATTAGGTATGGTGCATCAATAACGTCCGGGTCCAAGAGGAATTCTCTTAGGTAATCACGCACAGATTTTACTGTTGGTTCATCGGGTGTTCCAACATTGATGAGCAAGACACCTTTCTTAGCCATGATAAAACCTGTCAAACCTTTCTTAATAGATATTTGTCATCTATCATCTTTAGGATAATTCCCCAGTCAACCAAATTGATAATTTCTTCATAAGTTTGCGGTGTTCTTTATTTTGTGGTGCCTGTAGGGCTGGTTGGGCCACATCATGACGCAGGGTGAAGACAATGTTTCTCGACTAGCCGGTATGGAGGTATATCTGCCGACCGGACAGAAACTCGGTGTTGTATATGATGTGGTAATTGATACTGATGGCATCAAATGTACTCATCTATTTGTCAAAGAAACCGACCATGAACTAGTAGAAGCAGGAATAAATGTCGCGATTCCGTGGCGTTGGGTTCGTGGAATTAACGATATTGTACTGCTTCGCTGGTTTCCACCAACGCCCATACCATTGAGCAAATGAGGCGATTAAATGGGTCTCGAAGTTCACGTCCTAGGCACATCGTCTGCCCGCCCTACCACTATTCGGCAGGTCAGTGGCAGCCTAATGTCCTGCGATGAAGGGATTGCTGTAGTAGATGCCGGTGAAGGCTTTCAAAGCCGGTTTTCAACTCAGAGAAAGCGCATGAAAACCTACGAATCATACCACCTCAAATCAAGTAGAGTGGCTGTGCTGTGTCTCACGCATGGGCATTTAGATCACACTTGGGGAGTTTTACCTTGGTTACAATCGCTAGCTCTTGATAACAGAAATCAACCATTATTGATAATCGGGCCAACTTCAAGTGAGGTTGTTGAATCATTATTAGCAAACAACACATTGCCAGATGACACACCACACTCTGACTTATCGCTGCAGTTTCAATTTTGGCACAAATTAGGCGGCACTAGCGAAAATCTAGGCTATGAAGTAAGGTGGGTTCTTGGTGACGTGGCCGGTGAAAAGTGGCTAGAATTTGATACTAATACCGGTAACGTAATCCAGTTGCCTAACCAACCACAACCACAAGGATGGCGCAACAATCGTATCGACGCTTTACCGACCGCACACGGTATTCCCTCATGTGCTTGGAAATTATCGACCAAAGAAAAACCGGGTAAATTTGACCGAATGAGAGCCGCTGAATTAGGCTTAGATGATAAACAAAGGGCTCAACTAGCGGCAGGAAATGATATTTTACACAACGAAACAACGTTACTTGCTAGACAGTTTAGGGGTGAAGATTTCCAATCAATATCGGCAGTAATTTCCGGCGATACAACAGAAATGGCGCCGGGTATAACCCAATTATCTGGCTGTAATTTGCTTATTCATGAGGCTACATTCCTCAACGATTGGACCAAGCATGCTGAAGATTACAAGCATAGCACTGCAGCTGGAGCAGCAAGAACCGCAATAAAATGTAATGCTCAACATCTTGTTTTGACTCATTATGGGGCTCGTATCAAAGTTCCAGATGAGTCAATTGATGAAGCACAAGAAGTCTTAGCTAATACTGACATTCGGATTACTGCGGCCCGAGACGGTGATCGATTATTGGTCGGGAATGACGGTTCAACCATTCATCTTAATTGGCGTGGTGATGGATGGACGCGCTGATTCATTGAAGCGTTCATTTCAAGTGTATGTCACCTTACAGCGCAATATGCGTTGTGCAACCATTGCTGTGATGTTGGTGGCAATTTTACTCGCACCGTCAGCCGTAGCCCAACCCTCCGGTCGAGATGGGCCAAATTGTTTAGATCGGCAAATCGACAATATTCTCAATACCGTGACAGTTGATGATGGAGTATGCGTAAAGGTTGATCTTGGGGCCCTTCAACCGGGTGATGTTTATGATGTCAGTGTGTCGATTATCAGCGACGGTATTGATTTATTATTCTTTGATCAAAATCAAATTTTAACTTATGATGCAGGGCAGTCATATCGAACTCAATACAATCAAATTATCTCAACTGAAAATGCCCTAGGTGGCTATAGTTTTCATTGGAAAGTTCCGGCTTCAATTAATCCTAAAACATGGTATATGGTCCTAGATAACCTTGCTCATGATGGTGATAATGGGCAAGGAGACCAAGGGGGTTCGCAAAGCCAAATTGGTGTATCTTTTGATAAAATTGAGGAATCATATTGGACACCATTCCATGACGTTATATCAGTTACTACTGATAATTATGCAACTTTACTATCTGGTGAATCACTGCGCTTGGACGCTGGAACAACAATAGTAGTGACGGCATGGGAACTAGAAGGGCAAGCAGATGTTTACCTACAAACTAGAGCGATGCATGATTTGTATGTTTCAGCAGGAATAGGTCAATTATTTATCCCAGAAATCGACCTTCAGTCGATAAGTGGCTCAGACTCTGACACTTGGACTGTTCCACAAGAACTTGATGGCCAAGAGTTATTGGTAATTGTCGACAATACCGACAATCCAGTCGGTGGAGGTGTTGGGGATAGCGATATTAGGGTTAGTGTCAGGGTAGAATTAGCCCCGGTAGTTGATCCGATAATTACCTCAACTAACAACGGACTAACATCCATAGGAGTTACATTATCACTAGATGCTAATAGTTCACCCAACAGCCTTGGACAAATAGAGACCCTCTCTTGGGATTTTGATTCGGCAATTGATACAGATGGTGATGGTATTTTTACCAATGATCAGGATGGTCAAGGATTTCAAGTAGCTGCAGCATACAATACCATTGGTAGTAAAGAAATAACTTTGACATTAACCTCAAAATCTGGACAAGTTGCAACAACTAACTATTCCGTGGTAGTCTCAGATATTGTTAATCCAATTCCACAAATAACTAGCAGTGCAGAATTGTTTAGTGGTGGGCTGAAGACTGGCATCAACACTCCAACTGCATTTAGTTGTAGCTCTAGTTCAGACGATGGAGAAATAGCCGGCTGTTTGTGGGAGTGGGGTGGTGTATTTTCTAACTCCAACACCTCGACCTCAATAACATGGCCTAATATTGGGAATTATGTGGTGAATCTAACGGTAACTGATGTTTCGGGCAATATTGGTAAAACATCGGCTAACGTAGTTGTAGATGATGCTTCAAAACCTGTCCTGAATATGGAGTTAAAAAGTCAGTTGCCATCTTCAATAATTGAAGGTGAATCACTAACCTTTAGCATTTCAGCAATCGACGCTTACGATCAATCTTACCAATTACAATATTATTGGGATCTCGATCCTTTGTTTGATAGTGACGGTAACGGAGATACCACAGATGACCCTAATTTTGTCGGTTCAGATGTAGAAATTAGCTTTCCTAATAGCGGTACAAAAGACATAGTCGTCACAGTATTTGACCAATCAGGTAACTCAGATTCACACGCCTTTTCGGTAAAGGTTGCAAGTGCTTCCGAGCCCACAAGTATGTTTGGTGTTATCGTAATCTCACTATTTGCCTTTGTTGTTGTTATGGCGGTTTCAATGATTGGTTTCCGTAGGTGGCAAACAGGAATTGCCGTACAATTACTTCAGGGAAGAGGTCTATCAGAACAGGAAGCAAAACAACATATTTCGATGGTTAAACAGAAAACTAGAATTCCAATCTTTGCTGATGCTACAAAGATATCTGGCCTAGATTCTAATGTTGAAATTACGACCAAAGAATCTCAACAAGAACAAATGCTCCAGACAGAATATCAATCCATATATGGCGGTAATAACCAAACTCAAGCAAATACAGGCTCTGCTTTCGCCCCCCCAGCAAATACCTACGCTCCAGCGGTTATCGCTACTCCTCAGCCACAATACAACGCTGCAACCCATACAGCTGCTTCTGATGCACTTGCAATGTTTGAAGAGGAGGAGAATCAAGAAATAATCGCTTCTATCACTGAGCAAGATGCTGAAGTAAAGGTTACTGAAGTAGTCAGCGGGGGGATTGAACTACCTTTCCAAGTTAAGAGTCAAATCGATAATGCACCTGAAATTTCCAAGCCCGATAAACAAATTGAGCCAGTTGTGATTGATGAAGCAATTAAGGAAGTTAGTTGCCCACTATGTGATTTTTCGTTTAAAATTCGAATTCCAGAAGTCGATGAAGCAATCGTAGCTTGCCCTTCCTGCAACAAAGATTTCAAGTTACGGTTTGAATAAAACACCCTCTGTTTAGACTATTGAATGAACTTAGAGGGGATAGTTTATCGTAGGTTGAATGCATCCAAAGGGTATGGATGAGCGTACGCTAAGGTTGGTTAGACCGGGGCTACCTCAGTCAGGCGACCCAAGAAAACCAGCAATAATGCTGATTTTGATTATGGTATTATCGATATCTCACCCGGTTGCTGCAGACACAACTATCTCTAGAGATGACTTTGATGTCTTAGATTCATTGATGGAAACACTGAATATGAGAACAGAGAACGGGGAGGCTCTAATTGCTGCGAGTTCTGCAGAGAGTGCGCTAGCACAAGTTGATGCCAACGCACGCACGATTTTGCCACAGGACCCACTAGCAATATCCAATTCATTTCTTGATGGAGTGACGATGCGTGATTCAACATCTTTTGAACCAGACCATCCTAGGCCCTACGAATTTTTGATGGATGCCTCCACACAACCAGATGGCTTTCCTGGAAACCTGTTTCAGACACTATTTAACTTAGATAATGTTGCACCTGGTAGCCTTTTAGCTATCGGACTGAATACTTATGCCGTCTACGTAAACTTCACCTCACGGGATAATGGCCCTTCGTATGAAGCTTGGCAACAAGGTACCTTTACTGGTGAATTATTTGTCGATGGACAAATAGTTTTATTCTCAAATTATATCGATATTGATGGAGATGGAGCAGATGATTTATCCGTCGCTTTAACCATTGAAGGAATCTTGAATCAAGGCGATGGTTGGGGCGTTGAGACCAGTGGTGGGATAATACCGATAATTGAGAAATTGTGGATTAATCCTACCTTCCAGTGGAAAGTAACCGCACTAGATCAAACAGACCCACTGTGGGATTCTCTTCAGCACCTTGAAATCAGTTTAATGAAAGGTTTAGCATTTGACATTACTTTAGATGATTCAGAGTCATATGCAATAGTTATCGATACTAGATTCACACAACCACCACACGAATTCACCCTCGGAGTGGGCATAGAAAGGATAGAATTTAACGTAGCACCCCAAGATTTAGTGACATTCCTAGCATCTTTGTTAATCGGTGCTATCGATTCTAGCCAATTGTCACTATCATCGATAACTGCTCCTTATTCTGTGCAAATAAATAATCCCAATGCTCCTGGAACAAACCTGCAAACAAATTGTCAGGATGAAAATTATTACGACCCGATTGCTGATAATGAAGCCCCAAGCCACGAGCATAAATGTGGCTACGGCGTTGGAGTTGGTTTCATAAGATTCGATGGTGATGGCAGCGGTTCGGCAGCACCGATTCTTGAAATGAGTTACTTGGACGCCGGATTCCATCCTGAGATAGGTGACACTAGGTTGCCAGAAGAGGTTGACATAACAATTAGAAATGATAACTTAGGCGAGAATTCATTTGATTCTGTAGAAATATATTCAGATAAAGGTTCAGATGTTTACCTTCATTACTTTGAGGATCGGGCAAATGTACCTGAAGGGGACTCCTCATTTGGTAATATAACAGATGCTCGAGTATGGATTCACGGTCTGCCTTCAGGAACTATGCCGCAAGAGGAAATAAACTCAATTTTCACCATGATAGGGGAAGCACCAGGGTCGGTTAACTTACCTGGAGAAGTGCCTTCACGATTATCTCTAATCATTGCCATCAAGAATTTCTCTGGTGATAATACACCAAAATGTAGATGACCCAACCTTGCCGGTAAACCCACTGAAAGAACTGGCGCCAAATACGCTGATTGCTATTGTTGGTTCTGAACCTATTGATCGTTTAGAATACAAATCAACCTTCGAGCGGGGCGGGGTTGCTACAGACCGCTCATCGCTAGAATTCATGATTGAGGACATACCAGAGGTTGTTTTGGTTGAGGGCAGTTTCCTTATTGCTCCTACAGGTATTGACCGAGTTAACTACGACAATCCGAATCTAAATTCAATTGCTCAAATATTTGACAATGCTTTGCTGAGTGTTGTTCAAGTAGCGCTAGATATTGGCGATATAGTCAATTCTCTACCGGATTTAATTGTCAGCACAACCGGTTCGGATGGTGGCAAGTTACATATCCACTGTTATGACCAAGTCAAAGGTAACATTGCTGGCAGCCCGCGAGAAACAGCCGAAATTGGCTTATTCGAGTTATCATTTTCAAGCAGTGATAACCCAGTTATTGAGGGTCAAGACCATATTTTAATTGCCGAAGACACCAATATTGAATTAGTAATCGGCAGAGACGATCAACCAATTAAACCACTGGTGCCAGTTGCTATCAGTATTCGTGTATCTGGGATATCCAGCGTGATTCAAGAATTTGATCCTGACACAGATGTTAGGGATCTTGAGATTACCGGTTCTACTGGAGAACCAATTCTTATCGGCCACATCAAGCATCAAGACGGTGACTCAAGTACTGCGACAACTCAGTCAGCTAGAATTTCTAATCGTCCTGACACCCTAAAAATTATCCAAACCTCAAATGACGTAACATATCAAGCGAGTGACACAATCCAGTCGATAACCTATGGTGGTAAGAGTCCAAGTCAACAGAATGCAATTCAACTAAATGGACTGCCTGATGAATTCTCTTTGACCCTAGGGGATACGCTTGGATATACTGGAAGGGAAGCAATAGATTCCATAATCATCCAACTTTCGAACGCCACTGAAGCAAGAACCATGGATGGGGACCATTTTAGATTCTTTGTTAATCAAGATACCTCAGAGGCTAGTTTGAGTTTGAAAATTTCAGATATAATTAGTTTGAAAAGGTACTCACCTCAAGTACCCGATGCAGTGGGGCCAGAGGGCAATTCAATTATCGAAATGGTTCGCAGCCAATCTTCACCATTCTACGTCTTACTTGAGGATGAGTCGCAATATGACGATGAATTCCTCGGCATGAATGGGCGCGTTATGTTAGATCCCCTGCCATCAAATATCAGTCTTGCATTCCCTAGTACTGTTGATTCGTCTGGCCTAGAATTACCAAGTTTTGATGAAGGTGAAGGAATTGAATCACTATCTTTCTTCCTTGGAGATTTGGTTGACTTTGGCTCTTCAGTTAACGATTTGATCTATGATTTTACCAAAGACTTAGTCGGTACTGAGGGAGATGAAGAGGACTTTTCTCTTGGCGTTGATTTGCTGACAGGTGAGGCGTTTAATTTAACAGTAGATGTTAGAAAAGGCAGCAATCCTTTGGATGAACCAAACTGGGCACATGGCATTGGTATGAACGCAAAAGAAGCCTCAGTACTTACTTTTAATCTGTCTCGTTTACCTTCTTTAACGCAATCAGATTTACAATCCGCTAATGATATTTTAGCAGATTATAAAATTGATAAAGCCGAGGAAGCATCAGCCCTTGACATCTTAACACGTTCAAACATTACTCAAGCAGAGATTTTGATTGCTGTTTTAGAGGACGGAACCATATACGATTTCGAGCGAAATTTACTCAATGAAACTCAGTTAGAGGAACAAGGAATTACCTTTGAATTCCGCCGTACTTGGCATAATCGGCTTTGGTTGCCACAACTACCCGCCGGAGAAATATCTCTAGAGTATGATTATAGAATGATCGGCGATATACCTCAATACGAATTCGAACTATTCCTTGGGCAATGGAAACCACTAAGAGAGCAAATTAGTATCGTGATTAATGGGCTACAAGGGACAGATATGGACCTAGTAATTGACGGTTTAGATACTACTAAACCAAATGATGTTACTGCAAATGCCGTATTCTTCACCCAAGATGATTTGATAGTTCCAAGATTTAATGTAATAATGACTTATGATTTTGGTTCTAATCTAGATTCTGTCCATGCTACGTTCATCGATAGAATCGAAGATACCAGAGTCGAAGCACTGATTATTGATGTGGCTCAATCAATGGAGTTCTCAGCAACCATCGGAGATATTTTCAACATATCTATGAATGTTCCAGAAATATTCAGAACCCAGGGTAAATTCTCTGCGGAAAAATTGATGATTCAACAGATGCGCTATATCGATGGATTTTGGTGGCCTGCAACCACTTTCATGCGAAACTTACCTAGCGTGATGTCATTATCAGCTGTACCTGCTAATGACTTTGATATTAGAGCAGACACCTCCTTCCAAGGGATGATGACCCTTGACTATTCTTCTAACGGCGATGACTTAGATTTGTACTTAGAGGCTAGTGGCAGGGCTGTTGACTTCCGTGGTGATGTGTTGATGATTGCTCAAGGGTTGCCCTCAACGTTCAAACTTGAACCGACTAATGATTGGGGGATGCGGGTTGCTTCATCAGGCGCAGGGGTTGAAAGCCTGTACATGAAACAAACCAACATTCCAGTACAACCAGGAGTGATGGTTGACAGACTGGAATTAGTTGGAGAGGACCTTAAATCTGCAACAATAAAAATCAAGAGAGGGCCGTATGAGTACCCTGTAATAATTCTTGAAGACATTACCTCGGGACGTATTGTAGCAAGTTCTCAAGTCACTTCACAACCAGGCTACTATGTTG
>CAXHFO010000045.1:0-9759 GCA_964015895.1 uncultured Candidatus Poseidoniales archaeon | reverse complement strand
ACCTTTGTTGATGTCGACGCTCAGGGCAACCCTCTCAAACCGACACCCTACAGATAATAACTACATGGGGGCGAAGGTAGGCATAATCGGCTGTGGCCGCTGGGGCAGCGTTCACCTCAAAACCCTCGCCAAACTGAAGCAAGAGGGTTTTGTTGCAGAGATTCATGGATGCGACCTCAATCCAGAAAAAGGGCTTGAATTTGCTGATTTACTGACCACCTTCTCCACCGATTGGCAAGAACTGGTCATCCGAGAAAAGTTAGACGTCATTGCCATTGTAACTCCCGTTGACACCCATCATAACCTGGCTATTTCTTTACTCGATTACTGTACAAACCTGTTTATTGAAAAGCCAATTTCGTTACAAGAAACCCAAGCTGCTGAAATACTTGCCAAAACCCAAGAACTTGGGGGCACGCTATTAATAGGCCACATTTTACGATTCCACGCCGGATTGCTGAAGGCAAACGAACTAATCGATTCGGGCACTATTGGGCAATTACAGAGTGTTGATTTTTCGCGAATCACTACAAGAAAACCTCCACAGAATTCTAATTTATTTGAAGCATTAGCAATTCACGGTATTGATACAGCATGTTTCTGCTTTGGTGAGGCCGAACCATCTCGGCTGTCAATAGACAGCCTTCGTTCCAATGCTCAAAAATCTCTAGAGGGAGTAAGAATTTGTCTAGAGTTTCCAGGCACCAAAGAAGCCCTCATCGATGTTGGTTGGAATGGCGAAAAGGAAGTACGAGAAATTATCTTCACCGGATCTAAAGGCACCATAACAGTCGATACTAAAGACAGCCACAACATCTTAGTAAGCACTCAAAACTATCAGGAACAGTATCCCTTAGAAGATTCTGAACTACCCCTTACAACGGAATGGAGGCACGCTCTAGCCCAGACCGCTAGACAGGCAAAGCCAGCAGTTTATCCGTCTGGGGGGTCTATCTTTAGAAGCATCAAGTGGATGGATAAAGCAAAGTTAGAGTCTGAAAGAATAAATTCAACTAATGGGCGCACCGAATAAAACAGGGGCGTAGTTAGTAATTATCATGAAATCGCCATGAATTGGATAGCATTCAATAATAGCCACCTTCTCGATTGAAACATGGGACTTTCATTCACCGCAGTTCAAAGATTAATGACTGCTGTGTTAGTTGCAACAATTCTAGTCGCTTTCACTACTAGAGATGCCTTCAGTACCGCATGGACGGTAATTGCGCTATCAACTTTAGTTGGCTTTATTTGGGCGATTTCCAATAAGGATGCGACGTTTACTTATTTGGGCTTAAATTCATACGGAATTTTAACTGTAGTGATATTTCTGGTTGTGTCAGTAATTTTTGCCGAATGGTGCATGACAATGTGGGGCACTGAATCACGCATTGGGACTTACGGGCTTTCACTAGTAACGGTTGGAACGTTTTGGTGGACTATTGAAATGATGGAACCAACAGTCACCAATGATAACTAATGAATAGGTCACTATTCCATGCGAAGGGTCAAAGGCTTCGTGTATTGACATTACAGCATGGCTAAGCATGGCGACCATCCAGAGTTACCCATCCTAATTGAACAATTATTGATGGATGATGTTCACACTGTTTTTCTCAAAGCCGACTGCCCACCTAGAGTTAAGCGTGGTACAATAGGCGAACTAAAGCTTGTTGAAATCGAAGAAAGCGATGGGCAGTGGGATACACTGCGCCTGGAAGCCATGCAAGAAGAGCTAGTTGATTTGGCCCACCAAAACAAACAACGTAGCGATTGTTTTTTGGAGATTGATCGTAAAGGATGCCAAGTAGTCCAACTAGGTGATTTGAGAATCGCCTGTACTTGGCCACCATTTGCTGATGCCAGAGAGATTACCATTGTTCGCCCAGTAGCCAAACTATCAATTAGTGATTACGAACTCGATGAAAGACTAGTTGAACGACTATCCAACCACCATCGAGGCGTGTTTATTTGTGGCAGGCCAGGTTCAGGGAAGACTACTTTGGCTCAAGCAATTGCGGAATATTTAGACAATGATTTGGGTGCGATGGTCAAAACTATGGAAGCCCCCAGAGACCTTCAATTGGCAGATCGAATTACCCAATATGCGCCACTTGAAGGTGATTTAGAGAAAACGGCTGAGATAATTTTCTTGGTGCGTCCAGACTTTGTTATCTTCGATGAAGTTAGACGCGCTCGTGATTTTGAGATATTTGCTGATGTAAGACTAGCCGGTGTCGGGCTGCTTGGAGTAACTCATGCTAACTCCGCGCTAGAGGCAATCCAGCGATTGATTGGTAAAGTGGAATTGGGGCTGGTAAGCCAGGTCCTTGATACAATTCTTCATGTCGAGGCTGGTAAAATCCAACAGGTATTGGAACTTCGAATGACGGTAAAGGCGCCAACCGGTATGCAAGAGGAATTAGCCCGGCCAGTAATTGAGGTTGTAGAATTTCCCAGCGGTAAAATAACCCACGAAATGTTCGCCTTTGGTTCCGAAATCGCAGTAGTGCCCGTCGAAGGTTTAACTCAGGCAATATCTCCAATTAAGGCCCTAGCAAAGGATTCTCTAGTGCGCAATATCAGAGACTGGATCGGCGTTGAATGCCAAGTCCAATTCACCTCAAACACCAATGCTAATATCTACGTGCCAGATAACATGGTAGCAACTCTTGTTGGCAAAGGCGGTGCCAATATACGCCAGTTGCAAGACGATTTAGGCGGCATCTCACTATCAGTCAAAACCTTTGACGAAATGCCGAAAAATCTGGATCGACCCAATCCATACTGGGAAGATACCCAAGAGCGCCGCAGTCGCGCCGGCAAGGCATGGGAGCACAGTGGGAAAAGCCGCCGAAGAAAAGAGCGCAAAGGCAGAAGATAAAATTCATCAAAATCCTAAAAATTAGCCGTATATAGGCAATCCACTTTAATAATAAGCGAAGTGAGCCGAAGGCATGAGCGCTATGGATGGGTCTAGAGACGCCGATGAAAAACCGAGGGACGGACTAGTTGCTTTCCTTCTAGAAAACCGCACACTGGTCAACTTTGCATCAATTATTATGTTAGTATTTGCAGTTTGGGCAACAGTTGAAGTGATTACCAATTCACTAGGTATGACTTGGTGGCCACCAGAAACCGGTATACCTTCAGACGAGATTTACAATAATCCTGATGAACTCAATAATATCAACAATGGTTGGATAATTGGACTTGGCGCAATATGTGGAACAGTTGGTTTCATGATACAATATTTCTACCGCGCAGCGCCGCACGTCGACGCATCCATGAAAGCCACTGCAGCCCTAATTATCTCTGCAGTCAAGGAAGATGAAATTCAAGAGTCTGCAGAAAAGATGGCAAAAGAAATTGTCGCAGCAGAAAAAGAGGAAGCAGAAGCCGAGGCCCAAGCAGAAGCTGAGGATGAAGTAGATTCCGAAACAGTCGAAGAAGTATCAATGGAAACGTCTGAAGTAGCAGAAGAACCTGCTGAGGAATCTGTTGAAGAAAACAATACAGATGGTCAAGAACCAGAAGGTGACGAGGGTGGTTCAGACGAGCCTGCTCCAGCATCAACCGATGGCGGGGCAAAAAAATTCTGAGGTGAAAAAAATGTGGGAACATAGAACAGTATCAAATAAAGAATTCAGCACAACCGGAAGACTAAACCCAAGCGAAACATATGTTCGCCTTATGGATGAGGTTGAACAAACCGTCAAGCATGCACAGATTGAAGAATTTGCTCATGAAGCATTCATGGATTATATTCCGCGTCGCGGGCCATGGGAAGAATTACCACCTACGGATATGGCAAAATCAGATCCAAGAACCAGATATATTGGTCCAGCAAAAGCCAAACTACTCAACACAAACCTATTTCTTGGTTCCACTTGGATTGAAGCAGAGCGGTTTAAATTTGAAAGAAGAATCCTCAATGTTTCTGATTTCCTGAAGCAAAAAACCATCATCAACGCAAACATGTGGACTCCCAAACAATTATTCACAACCCAAACTTTCTTTTTCTGCTCAACGGGTGATGAAGAAAGAATGGGGGGCTCATTCCTAACCGGCGACCAACCAGGCGACGACCACGTTTTCTTGGGTAAGAAAGATGGCGAATTCCCTGAGTGGGAACCAATCCTGTGGGGTCTAGGTCACCGAGGAGTAGTACCTGATTCCGATCCACTGGACAAGTGTTTCTACCCGTCATTGATGCACAGAAATGTTTCTTTCAACAACCGACTAGGCTGGATTAGATATTCTCCAGCAGGATTTGGTAAGGATGCAAACGGCTTCTTGACCACACGTCCTCACACATGGATTTGGCCAGCAGTTGATGGCAATAGAGACACTCCAACATCATTCAATTTGTTGGTCAACTTACCTGACCGAAGATTATCATTCGGTGAAGAAGGTATTACTGACGTATACATGACCACAGGTAAGACCTCCATGTACTCCTTAATGGGCATGATGTCATCTTCTACCGTTCGACAAATGTTTGGTGCCGGTTCTGAAATGGTGCCATTAGAATTCCACTGCATTGAGCCTGGCCTCGATGAATGGATTGCTAGAGCAACCGATGAAGACAAATATGCTCGTTTATTCGAGGTTTGCGCTTGTTTAGGCTACATTCTAACCGACCCACTAGTCGGTCAATTAGGTGGCTCTTCCAAGCGCCGCCGTCTAATCATGTATCCTTCCGATCAAGGCAACTTGTTGACTTGTGTTAACGCAAGCCAAGTTGCTGACCATGCCTTGAAATCCAATTATGAGGCGACAGTGTTTACCAAATTGGACCAAGCGGATTTCATGAACAGAGTAACACGCCGATTCAAAGCATATGCTGATTTGGTTGCTGCAAGTGATATTGCCCAGGGCGCAAGATGGATTAGCCAAGCAGATTTCCACGACGGAGAGAAGAAGGTTGTTGGACCAAGCGTTCACTCAATCATGTCAGTTAGAGGCTACGATATTATCGACATGGAAGAATACAAAAATTCCTTTGACGATATTTCAGCCGCTCCTGATAGACTTATGAGAAGAATCGTCCAATCTATCGCCACCAATGCACTAAAGACGATTTATCCAATTGCTGAACTAGGTGAAACTGCAGGTTCCGCACCATATTCGCACATCTTTGGCGCTAAAGACGACAATCCACTAGTATACTACACCGACATTAGATTCTTGGTACCAACCTCGATTGACAAACTACGTACAATAACAGGTTCTCGAGGCGCTGACAGAGGAAGAATGCGTGAAGCATATACTAGCCTTACCAATGCTGATGCAATGACTAGCCTTTCAATACAAGATTTGACACTACCATTCCTTGCCGATCTTGGCGATGATTCGTGGCAAACTGGCACTGGTCTGAAAGAAACCGAAGTAATCATTGAAGTTACCATGGCAGTAAATCCAGGAAGAGTATGGAAAGCACTACTTGAGCCAACTACCAGCGAAGTATTCGACTTACCAAAGGGTAACAAGGGTACAGCAGCAAACCTTTGGGGAGATATTTTCATCAATAATGAAGCACTTCACGACAAGATGAAGCGCGACAATCTAGGACATTACCTTAAATTGTTGAAGATGGCTTACCATTGGAGTAACGATGAAGCTAAGAAGATTCACGGCTTGAAGACAAAGCGTACTCAGAAGAGTTCATGAACAGGGGATTTTTGCCTTAAGGCATGTCTCAACCAAATGATGGCTCAGGGCGCGCCCCGGTAGCTATTGTTAGGCCAACAACTTCCGTAACAAGCGGAGTCGCAGTAACGCAAAAACTAGTTTCTGCTGCAGTTGCATTTGGTAATTTACTGAAAGGGACTTTCGGGCCAAACGGCCTGGATAAAATGCTCTACAAAACCAATGGGGAAACTGCAGTTACTAATGACGGCGCTAAAATTGTTGCAGAGTTATTGGTTAAGCACCCTGCAGCTAAAGCCTTTGTTCAATTGGCGAAATCACAGGAAAATGCTTGCGGAGATGGCGTTACAGGATGTCTTATTTTCGCTAGCGAATTGATGCGAGAATCAGGCGTTTTGTTAGAAAAAGGTCTTCACCCACTGGTCCTAGTCAATGGTTTTAGAGAGGCTATGGATAAGACAATCCAAGCTTTGATGAATCATTCCCACAAAGTTAGTATTACAGATGAGAGTATACTTCAATCAGTTGCCAAAACTGCCATGACCGGCACTTCAGTAGAATCAGTGGGCAGTCAACTTGCAGATATTATTGTCAAAGCAGTAATTCATGTAGCCGAGCAAAATGATGGCTATACTTCTGTCAACATAGAACAGGTTAGAATGGCCAAGAAAGGGATAGGGAGTTTGTCAGAAACCAAACTAATTGAAGGAATAATTATCGACAAAAATCTAGATTTGGAACGACTACCGCGTAATCTTGCAGCTGGTAAGGTAGTGGTATTTTCTTGCCCGCTGGAAATTGAGAAGACCAGTTATGATTCCGAAATAGAAATCTCATCGACTGAACAATGGGTCTCCTTTATGGAAGCCGAGGAAGCAATACTTGAAAGTAAAGCTCAGAGCATTATCGATTCTGGAGCATCTATGGTATTCTGTGCAGAAACAATTGATGGAAAGATATTGCATAGGCTGGCTGATAATGATATATTTGCCCTGGCATCTATTGACAAAGCCGGTGCAGAAGACGTTGCCCTTGCTACTGGTGCACTGATGATAGATCATATAGACGGGATTGATGAAAACACCCTCGGCTCTTTTGAATCAATGGTCGTAGAATCCTACGACAGTGATGAAGGTCGCCGAGATAGATTGTACTTGAACGCCGGCGCTGCTTCTGGATTGACGACCATCGATGTTTGCGGTGCAGGGGGCGTGGCTAGTGACGAATTTGTTAGAGGCATCTACGATGCATTGAATTCAGTTGCCAGTACAATTGAGTCAGGCAGTGTATTAATTGGCGGCGGTAATGCACATATCACTGCAGCCTTGGCAATGAGAGAACATGCCGAATCAATTGCCGGAAGGGAACGATTAGCCATTGAGGCATTTGCTAGGTCATTAGAAGCGGTACCTGCAACATTAATTGCCAACTCAGGAAATAATATGCTAGATGGACTGCTCGAATTACGTTCAATGGTTAGAAACGAATCACCTAGCAGTGGAATCAATGCTGAAGGCAAGCCAATGGAATTAACCGACGTTTGGGAGTGCTGTGATACAATATTGCATGGATTAGAGGCTGCATGCGAGACTGCTTGCGGACTACTACGCGTTGACCAGGTTATTTCAGCGCGTGGCGATTAAATTACTCAGCGTTATGTTCATACGGCTGTTAGCAGACCATAACTTGGGTCGCCTCCATGGAACAGTCACACAAACCCAGAGCCCTGTTGAGTGTATATGATAAAACAGGGATTGTTGATTTTGCTAAATCATTAGATGAACTAGGCTTTCAATTAATTTCAACCGGCGGCACTGCTAGGAAACTCAAGGATGCTGGTTTGTCAGTAATCAGTGTTTCAGATGTTACAGGGCACCCGGAAATTTTTGATGGACGAGTCAAATCACTACATCCAGCAATTCACGGACCACTACTTGCTCGCCTAGAAAACGAGGAAGATAGACTTGGGCTTGCAGAACTTGGTTATGGGCCAATCAACCTCGTTGCTTGTAATTTGTATCCATTCAGCGAGGCAGCAAGCCAACAACCAAGACTTGATGACCCGGACTTGTTGGAAATGATCGATATTGGTGGGCCAACAATGGTTCGAGCATCTGCCAAGAATCACCGTAACGTGATTATCGTTTGTAACCCGGTAAATTATTCCAAAGTAATCGCTGAACTCAAAGCGACTGGATCAAGTGAAGCGGTAGCTTTGAAATTTCGCCAAAGTTTAGCACTTGAAGCATTTGAACATACTGCAAGCTATGATAGCGCAATCTCAGGCGAATTACACGCGCGCTGGGTTGGTAGGCCAGAGGCTTTTGACGACAAGAGTGAACAGGAATTACGCCTTCCAGCAGCATTGCTTTCCTCTGCTGCCAAAGTCCACAATTTACGTTATGGCGAAAACGGGCACCAATCGGCTGCTATGTACATTGACCCAAAAGCAATAGGCAAACACTCCACTCTAGTAACCGCCCATGTTGAAGGAGGCAAACAGATGTCCTACAACAATTACTCAGATGCCGATGCGACACTCCGACTATGCCGCTCACTCTCAACTGGAGAGTGGCCAAATACTCCTCATGCTTGCGTGATCGTCAAACATAACAACCCCTGCGGAGCAGCTCTTGGTAAAACTCAATTAGAGGCTTATGAGGCAGCATTAGCAAGTGATCCAGAATCGGCTTTTGGCTCAATCATTTGTTTCAATGAGCCACTGGAATTATCCACTGCTAAAGCCATGGAGCCATTATTTATCGAGGTATTAATGGCCCCAAATTACCACAAGGAAGCAAAAGAATTTGTTATGCAGAAAAAGAACCGCCGAATACTTACCATTGAGTCGCCAAATGACAGATTAGCAGCACTTGAGAGAATTTTAGTCAAGAAACCAATTGAAGGCGGCTGGATAGTTCAAACCGAGGAAGCTCCAATTATTGATTGGGACAAAGCGAAAGTGGTTACTAAAGTTCAACCAAGCCAGGCTGAACTAGATAGCATGAGGTTTGCGGTAAGGGTCTGCGAACAAGTAAAATCCAACGCGATTGTAATGGTCCAAGGTACCGCAACAGTTGGTATTGGGCCAGGGCAAACCAGTCGTGTTGAAGCGGTCAAAATCGCAGCTCGAAGGGCTGGCGAGAGAGCCAAAGGGTCGGTACTGGCATCAGATGCATTTTTCCCGTTCAAAGACGGTCTAGAGCAAGCAGCTGGTGCAGGGGCCTCTGCAATAGTTCAACCCGGTGGCTCGATTAGAGACCAAGAAGTCATCGATGCAGCAGACGAAATGGGCGTTTCTATGTTATTCACCGGACATCGACTGTTTAGACACTGAGCATCGAAGCAATCAAAGCAAACCAATGCAGCCGTGCTAATATGGCAAATGCAATCGGCTTGGCAAGAGTTGGTACGCCAGAAGACCCGATTAGGTGTGCCATCCTAATCTCAGGATCTGGCAGCGGCATGCAAGCCATGCTAAATCACCAAAGTGATGCTAATTGTGCTCATTATACAGCCTTAGTTATCAGCAACAAACCAGACGTAGGTGGCATCCCGCTGGCACAAGAATTTGACATACCAGTCGAGGTTGTAGAGGTTCCAGCAATCGAAGATAGAGTACTTGCTCGACATCAGCATGAAGCAACAATAGACAAATTACTACAGCAACATGAAGTTGAACTAGTTATCCTAAGCGGATATATGCGCCTATTAAGTGAACAATTCATCAATAATTGGCTAGGGCAGATCATCAATATTCACCCTTCACTGTTGCCAGATTTCCCAGGTGCTCATGCACACCGAGATGTAATTGCTGCAGGGGTAAGAAAGTCGGGCTGTACTGTTCATTTTGTCGATGCTGGAATGGATACTGGAGAAATAATTGCACAATGCGAGGTAGAGGTACTGGAAGATGACACAGAATCCTCTTTGGCCAATCGGATTAAATCCTTTGAACATATCCTCTATCCGTTAGTCATTGACGCGATTGTTACTGGCGACTCCTCAAGTCTGAATTTTGATTAAAATTAGCAAATTGCGACGCAAGATTGCTATTTTGATCTGTCTCTTATACACATCTCCGAGCCCACGAGACCGCTGATAATC
>CAXHFO010000044.1:0-9780 GCA_964015895.1 uncultured Candidatus Poseidoniales archaeon | reverse complement strand
TAAATCCCCCTCATATCGGCCACCATCGGCAGTTAACAGGATACCAGGACCATTGGCTTGAGGATATAATTCAGTATCATTTAACAGGCCATCTGCCGCATCTAAAAAGGTGGGATAAGTGGAAATTTTTAGATTTGGTGAGCCCGGGCAGAAACTACCGGCGGCTCCCAAAGGCATCGACATTAAACTCTGTCAAAAATGGACTCAAATAATAATTGGGATTGATGAGAATGGGTTTGAGGGCAAGCATATATCGCATTGTTAGCAACAATTGCCTGCGTTAAAACCATATAAGTATGTACTCACTTGCCATACTATTCGACTTCTTTAACGTCTTTACCACTCTTTGAAGGATGAATAATTAATTTTGCATTTGGAAATTCTTGATTAAAGCCATCACCTTCTGTCAAGGCATCAAGAAATAAGGCCAGAGCGGCAACTTCTGAGTGCGGTTGGTTTCCTACAGCAATATTATAATCGCTTATCTTGAATATCTCTCCTGGAACTTTGGCACCGCCAACAATGATAATTACTCCATTTTCAGTTGGTATGCTTGGAGTAGTTGATTTGAATGGTTCACCATACATGGTTAAATGGACAATTTTTGGCCTCTTTTCATCACCTTTGGCAATGCTTCTCAAATATTTGAGCGGATTTTTTTCGTAACGGCAAGTTAATCCATGCCCAAATCTTTCATTAACTGAAACTACATTTTCGAAAAGCTTGTCATCTTCATCACCAGATAATAGAAATTCACTAACACCCATTGCCCTACTTACTAACGCTAAGTGAGTAGTAATTCTCGGGTCTCGACCTCTACGGTGGCCAAGTCTTAGAACTTCTATATCGATATTAGACATCTCAACACCATGTTAGTGGCTTATGCATCATCAGAAACAAGTCCATTTTGCCCGTCACCTCGCGCAGATGGTGGTGCGATTTCAAATCCTTTTGAATCACAGAACTTTTTCAACCAAGCGAGTAAAGAAGCATCTACAAGTAAATGGGCACAATATGTAATCCCTAACCACAATAAGGCTAATCTAGCTGTACGCCAGACGCCATCCGATGATGTTAACTCATCTGTTAATAATCCCAAAGCAATCGGTTCTAAGACATATAAGCAGCAGAGAATTATCAATGCACCGGATAATAATGCAGGAGCAAGTTGGCCTAATTCTCTGCTAAAATCCCTCAATAGAGATGATAACAGTCCCAAGCCAATTACAGTGAGGGCTACTTCTGAAAAGTCTAGATTAAAAAAAGTTGAGACACCTGTGGAAAGGTCATCGCTACTCGTATCAACTGTCAACCACCAAAATACCAATATTATTGTTCCAAGTCCGCCACTAAAGTATGCTTTATTAGCGATCATTTTGAAGATTGACGCCCTATCATCTGGCTTTAATCTAGTGATTAGTCTAGTTGCCAACTCAATGCTCGCTTCAGACATAGAATCTAGAGATTCTTCAGCAGTTTCATCCGAATTACCAACCTCAGAAATCATAAGTTCTCCATCCGACATTGACAGACCTTGAAGGTCACAACTTATCAAATCTATCGAACTGGGCCAGTTGATGAGTGAGAACTTGACACCCCAGTCAAAACGCGGAAGTATAATCTCAAGTAACATAAATAGAAGACTAAATGAAAATTGTTTTCTGATGGGAATATTAAACCTTACTCCAGATTCATTCTTCAGTGAAAGCCGGGTTAGTGGGGTAGAAAACGCAATTGCTAAGGCCAAATTAATGATTGATCAAGGTGCAACTTGGATCGACATTGGGGGTGAATCTACTAGACCAGGGGCTGAACCCATAACCATCGATGAGGAGATAAACCGAGTCATTCCGGTATTATCGAAACTTAGAGAATTAAATCCAGACATTATGATTTCAGTAGATACTAGAAATCACCAAGTTGCCCGCAGGGCATTAGAAAGCGGAGCAGACATGATAAATGATGTATCTGGTTTGAGAAGTAATGAAATGATGGAACTGGTGTTGGAATATGGTTGTGCTGTTTGTATTATGCACATGCAAGGAGAACCAAGCAATATGCAAACTAATCCAATTTATGAAAATGTAGTTGATGAGGTTATTGATTATCTTGAAAATAAGGCTCAATTATTAATCGATAAAGGGCATGAAAAAAGCCTCATAGTGATTGATCCTGGAATTGGCTTTGGTAAAAGCCACGAACAAAACATTGCTCTAATGAAATCCACCAAACGGTTGAAACAAAATGGGTTTGCTGTTCTTTTGGGCACATCTAGAAAATCGGTAATTGGATTGATTACAGGAAAGCAAGACAGTAATGACCGATTGTCTGGGACCCTAGCCACATCTGCATATGCCCATTCGCAAGGTGTAGACATATTACGTGTTCATGATATAGATGAACATCAAGATTTTTTCAAAGTTCTAAGCACCCTACAAAATTAAATTCCGCCAATCAAACCTGCTGCAGCGACCCAAGCACCTAACATGCTGCCAAGGTTAGTTAGAGCAGTTACAAGTAATACTTTACCCGCTTTATTTGACCAAAAACTACCTAATGATTCTAATTTTAGGAACTGTTGTAACTCCTCGGCTGTTGGCTCTGCAACTTTTAATTGAACGTAACCAGCAAACCAACCTGCTGCCAGCGTAGGGTTTAGTGAAGTTATTGGAGATGCTAAAGCAGCAGTCATTATAGCCAAAATATGACCTCTGGCAATAATACAGCCAATTGCCGCAAATAATGCGTTTGCCAAGGTCCAAACGGTAAATAATTCAACGAGATCAACACCACTTCCACTGTAGACAAAGAACCCAAATAAGCCAAATACCAACATGGGAATTAGCCAAGGAATGCTTTTGGCTACCAAGGACTTTTTTGGGATATGTTCAAGTTCAGCCAGGGATTCTGTCGGTTTAGAATTCGTGAGGTAGCTCTCAACACCATTCAAATGACCAGCACCAACTACAACCAATGTCTTTTTTGCGGGATTTATTTGTAAAATCTTTTGCGCCAAAAATGAATCTCTTTCATCAATCAAGACAGACCCAGCACCAGGTGAAAATTGTTTTAATTCATTCATCAAATCAGTTAGTATATCACGATCTTCAAGAATTTCATCTAAATTAATCTCCCCGTCATCATCTTCTTCGCCTAGCATAGAATACAAAATTTTGAATTTCTCAGTAAATTTCATTTTCTTCCAAGCCCTGCGCAAAGTTGTTTGAATATCTCGATCAATTAACTCTACTTCCAATCCTTGCTGTTCAGCTATATTGACAGCAGCAAGTAATTCAGCACCGGGTTGTTGACCTTCATCAAGACCTAATTTTCTCTGCTCTGCAGCAAGTAATGATTGCAATAAAACCAAAGGCGCTTTGCCCTCTTTTATCACCTTAAGCAAGCCTTCTTTGTCTAAACGCCTACCGCTAACTAAAGAGTCATATCTCGACTTACATAATTCAACTGCAACTACATCTGGTTGAAATTCTTCAATTTGTTGTTTTACCGCTTCAACACTTTTAGTAGAAACGTGTGCTGTTCCAAGCAAGCGTAAATTAGGATTTACTTCAACTATGGATGAATTTGTAATACTACCACCTCATTGAGCAAAAAGATCTCTCATTAGATTGACTGTTGACTCCATTGCTGTATTTTCCAAGTCAGCGTCATCATCAGCAGATTTACCAATCACAAATTCAAATGGAATTTGCCCTCCTCCAAGAGTTCTATGTCCACCGGCAAGACCATCTGGAAAATTACTTGAAAGAGTCTTTCCTACGTGGATTCCGTCCCTGTTAGAGCGCACTGAGAGGATAACTTTCCCTCTCCTAGTTCCTAAGGCAATTACTGTGTCAACCCCTTCAGTAGGCAGAAGGAAATCTGCAATTTGTGCCAAAGAATCTCTATTTTTCAGATTAGATACCGGAGCAATTATTGTAGAATTATGCTGAATCTTGTTGTTTAACGCGTCAGTAAATGACTCTAGTGCTTCCACTGAACGTGGAGGCATTTCTATAGAACGCAATATATCCTTATCAACCCAAGCATTTATCCACAGCAGTGCCCGAATGTCTACTGCGTTGAAATCCCTAGTGAAACCAAGCGTGTCTGTCTTAATACCAAACGCAAGAGCTGTTGCAACCCTAGCAGTCATCTCAAAATCACTATCCATCAATAAAGATGCTACCATTGATGAAGTTGATGAGTATTCTGAACTAACCATTGCCATATCTGCAGTAACTGGTTCATCCACTGTATGGTGGTCAATGATTACATGTGGAATACAGTCATTAGGGATGATATTATTTGCGCCAGGGCGATGAAAATCAACAGCCACAATAATGTCAGAATCTTTTACTACATCAGCAATTTCCCAATCTAAAATAAGTCTGCGTACGGGGATTTCAAGTTGTCTAACCATTGCTTGATTCTGGTGATGCTCAATCATACCACCATGAACAATTTGTGAGTCATGACCGTGTTTTGAAAATAATTCATTCATCGCCAAGGCAGAGGCAAGAGCGTCTGGGTCGGGATTATCATGACAGAAAATAGTGACTTTACTACCAACAGTCAAGCTAGAAATGTAATTCTCAAGGCTTGATGCACCTTCATTTCGCTCCCATCCTCTGATACGGTCTTGCATTGCAGAAAATGAAATATCATCAATACTAATCAAATCATAACCATCGCCTTCCATAGGAATAGTAGTTAGAATTGGGGATTTAGGCCACTTACTTTTTATCGAAACTAGTGGATCCAAATCATTTAATGACTTATCATCTAAATACAAAATAGCCGTTGGTGAATGATTGTTAAGTGGTAAGTCTGCTAATTTTACTGGGCCCGGTAGGGCAATTATCTCACAATTCTCTAAATCATGCCCAATGGGAAGGTCTTGGGCCATCCCAACAAGCGTACAATTTCTGCGTGTTGAACACCATTTAGCAAGCCGTAATCCAAGGCCGCTAGAGCCAAATATCAAGAACATGCCAACACCACGGTGGTATTAATTTCAGTCCTGGAATAGAGCCGGAGCTTCTCTTGCAACACCTAGTACTTCGAATAAGTCTCTTCTTTGGCAACCTTTTACAGATGCAACAAAGGTTGTTGGAATCATTTGTATGGTTTTATTAAACGCTGTGGTTTGTGAGTTGTACATTTCTCTTCTATCGGCAACTTGATTTTCTATTGCCACCAGTTCCTTTTGAATATTGATGAAATTCGTATCAGACTTTAATTCGGGGTATGCTTCTGCAATTGCATTAATCCTAGGAATCATTGAACTCATCATTGACTCTGCAGCTGATACTCCTTTCACATCTTTGTTTTGTAGTGCACCAGTTGCCATTTGCCTTGCCTTAGCAAGTTCCCCAAAAATTTCTTTTTCATGATCGACGAATTCACTAACTATATTTTCAAGACTTGGCAACATATCGTAACGTTGTTTCAATAAAACATCGATGTTGGCCCATGATTGGTTGACATTCTCTTCAAGAGATACCAGCCGGTTCCACGTTGAAAAGAACCAACCAACAAAGAATAGGAACAGGAGACCAAAGATTAATCCACCAACTATCAATATCATCATGGATGTACCACTAGAGTTTAACTTATGAGCCTTTCTTTGGTAATAATTGCCATTACAGGATAAATACTCAGACCCTTTAGGGATAACTAGGTGGGTCTTATTGGTTGTTGAATCGGTATTAATTGTACTTGGAGTACTGTTAATTTCATTTTTATTTGCCCCACTAGGTCTTGGGGGCGGTTTGCTTTATGTGCCGCTTTTCCATTACTTAGGAGGGTGGAGTCTGGATCAAAAATTAATCATAGTTTCATTGTTATTAAGCGCCATAACAAGTTATGGAAGTGGGCTTGAACACCGTAAAAAAGGCTACCATGATGATAAATTGATTCGTATCGCATTGCGAGGAGCGATTCCTGGCGCACTAATTGGGGTTCTGTTTGTTTTCGCTACGCAAAACCAATTCAAGAGTATATTCAAATTAATGAGTATAATTATTGTTGGGTTTGTAATCTTCAAAATGGCTAAGAGAATCACTGCGGTTCAATCCGAAGATGAAACTAACTCTGAAATTCAAATACTTAAAATGACATCATTATCTGCTTTTGGTGGATTTTTATCGAGTGTTATGGCTATTGGAGCAGGTATGATTTATGTTCCCGCAATGAAATTTTTTGGCGCATTAGATTCCCGAAAAGCGATTGGTTCAAGTTTGAACATAATGATGCTGGTAATTCCATTGGCCATTTTTGCCCACTTCATTCTGCTAGAAAGTTACCAGCTTGAATCGCTAAGAAATGAATTGCTATTGCTAATTGGATTGGTACTAACTACTTTCATTGGGGCTAAGTCTGGAGCCATTATTGGATTTAAATTATTTAGCGAACCAATGTTAATGAAGGTCTTTATTGGAGTTCTTAGCATAACATGGTTAAACTATCTAATCGATGTATTATTGTAATAATCACATTGATTCGATAACCATAGCAATTCCTTGACCGCCACCAATACAAGCGGTAGCAACGCCATATTTACCATTGCAACGCTTTAGTTCGTGGGCCAATGTCAGAACTAATCTTGTTCCAGTTGCCGCCAGTGGATGACCAATACCAACCGCTCCGCCGTTAACATTGACTTTGTTAATGTCAAGTCCGAGGTCCTTGACACAGGCCACTGCTTGACCAGCGAATGCTTCATTAATTTCCCAGCGATCGATATCTTCAATTGCCAAACCTGCTTTTTGCAAGGCCTTCTTTGATGACGGAACTGGACCATATGCCATTATTGCAGGCTCCAACCCTACAATACCCCAAGAGATAATCTTCGCTAGAGGTTTATCACCGTCTTGTTTTGCTTTGCTAGCAGATTTTATGACAACAGCCGCTGCTCCATCGACAACTCCTGAAGCATTGCCGGCTGTAACCAGGCTTTTTGGTCCAAATGCAGTTCTCAGCTCAGCCAATGACTCTTTGGTACAATTATGAACAACGTGATCCTCATCTTTATGTCCAATATCGTCAACTTTTACAATCTCTTGCTCCCAAATATTATTTTCTATAGAACTGGCTACTCGGGAATGAGAAAGTGCAGCAAACTCATCTGTTTCTTCTCTTGTGACACCTTTTCTTTTACAAATCTCATCCGATGTTTGCGCCATGAATGAACCACACATTCCATCAAGTAAGTTTGTGAAGAGATAATCTTCCATATCTTTTTCCAATACTGTTTCTGCTTTTGGTGGTCTTGCAAGTTTGTAAGTATCTCGCATTCCACGTAGTACGTGAGGTGCTTGTGACAAGTTTTCCATCCCACCAGACACTACTGTCTGTGCTTCACCTAGCATGATCATTTGTGCACCAGTAACTATTGATTGGACACCACTACCGCATATTCGAGATAATGTTAGCATTGGAACTTCTTGGGGAATTCCAGCACCTAGACCTGCATGTCTTGCCCCAAATATTGCTTGATCACATGTTTGCAAGGCGTAGCCCATGACGACATGATCCACTGAACCAGGTGTTGTATTAGTCTTTTCAAGTGCCCCTTTAATGGCAATTTCTCCAAGTTTTAGTGCACTATAATCCTTTAACAAGCCACCTGGTTGGCCATCGCCACGCTTTCCACCCTGCCATTCACAGAACGGTGTTCTAGCTCCGCCAACAATTACCACTTCTTCCATGGCCTAGCGAATTGTAACAAGGATTTGAACTTCATGCTAAAACTAGCAAAGAAATTGCGCCCAAAAATAGAATCATTGCTGGTAAAATCATTTCAGCCTTAGACCTTGAACGCCCAATGTTAGTTAGTTCTGTACCTCGCTTTAATGTTGATTTGGCCCCTGGACCATCTTCATTGCCAAACACTTCAATGATACTGTTTTGCAAGGTTCCGTCTAATCCCTCCTCAGCAATCATTGTATTGCTTTTTGACTTAACTTCGCCGACTAGATAAACAGGGTTGCCTAATTTCAAACCGTACAAAGTCCAGCGATGGTCGGTAACTCTCCAACCACCAACTAAACCAGCAAACAGCTGGGCAGCAAACTGCTTACCCAGTGATTTGGCAAAAGCACTATCCCAACGCTTTATGAATTCACCATAATCACTTCTCTTGAAATTATCACCATTTACTCTTATCCCACCGGTACCATCGTGAAGAATGAATGGGCAACCTCCAGAATCCGAGCGGATAGTAACCCATCGTGTTTCAGTGCGAGTACCATCTTTGGTTGTTACGGTTCGCTTTTGTTCTTGTTCATATGTCCAACGGAATCCCACCATATTTTCCATGTACATATTTTGATTACCATCAACAACGACTCTCAGCACACCTTCGTATGATGGCCTTACCTGTCCGACTAATTCGTTATATCCAAGGGGCACTGAGCGAATCACTGAAGTTTGAAGATCAAGCATTTGAGTAAGCATTTTTGATTTGGACCAGCCAACTATTAGCAGAATTAATCCAATGACTGCTAATATCCCAATTATGATTAAACGACTGCCACTATCAACAACATCAGTTAATCCAATTCCAACAGCAATAATCGTAAACAGAGATGCGAGAATACCAAATATACCAAACAATGTGAAAGTTGCTGGTACTGGTGTACCAACTTTGACTGGATGTTCTGCTATTGGAGTGCCGTCCCCGTCCTGCTTGTAAATATCCAATTTATCCCATACCGCTGGCCCTGGTGCGGGTAGGACCCAATCGCTAGGGTCACTGGTAGGAACATAACTGGTTTGCTTGAGAAACCAATTATCGACTGAAAGTCCACTTTCTTTAGCTTTGGCTTCTAGAACCTCTGGATCGATTGCTTGTTGTCTAAGGTGGTACAAATCTTTTTGATGAGAACTTGGGGTAATCACTGCTAGTCCAAACAGACCTATTGCACTGATTGCCAAACCTGTTACAATGTCATTATTATTATCCAAATTGGTCAGTAATATTACCAGTCCAATAAGCGCCATTATTCCAAATAAGGCATAACCTAACCAACCATACCAGCGGTAGGGTGTAGAGAGTTTGAAAAAGCCACCATGTAGGTTGAGAGTTTCTATCATTATTGTACACTAATGAATTAGTGAATTAAATGTTCCTGATTAGCCAAATAATTTAGAATCATCTAATCCGTTGTTGGATATCATTAACGGTATTGCAACAATTAATCCACATACGGCACTACACACCGCACTAATACCAATTGCGATACCACTTACCACTTCTTCATTCATATCGGCATTTGCAGCTGCTGCATCGGTATTACCGGTTAGTGAAAGAGCGATAGAGAATAAGAAGCCAATAATGATTCCAATCAATACAAGATAGACCCCTTTCCTTTGAAAGTTCATCATCCAAATCCCACCAAGTATCGAGGTAGCAACTGAAATAATTCCCGAAACACTGTTTAGAATGATATTTGAGGTAGTGATACCTTGTTCTTCTCTTATCTCGCTACTAGACCAACCTACAGCGGCCAACAGCAAAAATATCGCATTGATAGCACCCCAGATAATTAACAATATACCAATGACTTTAGCAGCAGAAGATGGTGGTTGCAAAAGAATTACTTGGTTATTGAACCCTGTAGAAATCTGTGCAGTTTGTCCGTCTATCATTACTTGAGGAGCGGACCCTTCAGTTTGTAAATCATCCCATGGACTAGGTTGCATAAATGGCGGTGATAGTAACAGTTATTCAACTATCGTATAACTCTTCAAAGACGGTTGTCTTGAAGAAGGAAG
>CAXHFO010000043.1:0-9887 GCA_964015895.1 uncultured Candidatus Poseidoniales archaeon | reverse complement strand
TGAGGACAAGGGCTAATGTTGAAGGAGTAGTCCTTTCTATAGCCAAAAGGGATGGTGTTAGATTAGATGAAAAACCCTGGTCTATGGTTAATTTACACATATGGGATGGTGCGCATGTGGCTGAAGTAGTGGCATTTGGTTCTAGTATCACTAATCAAATTACAGATTTATCACCTTTAGACCGAATTAAGATTGTCAGTGCTGAGTTAGGTTGGAGATCCAGTTTACCACAACTTAGAATAGATCAAAGGTCAACCAGACTAACAAAAATAGATTGACGGCAGCATTGAAATGGGTAGAACCTCAATGCGAAAATATGCCGGTATCGGATGTGGTTTTCGAGGACGACTCAGTCGGTCCATACGACCGCCTATCATCAAGTCAAGTAAACACTTACCGCTCTTGTAAAAGAATGTGGTTTTATGAAAAAGTATTGAAATTAAAGATTCTTCAAATACCAGTTTTGTATGTCGGAAGGGCTGTCGAAGAAGCAATCTGTAGAACTTTGAAAGAATCACCTTCTCTAATGTTAAAAACCGCTTCTGAATTGACTTTATCAAATATTCCTATTGACCAAAATGGTAAACCATCAAGAGATTCATCAGCAAAATGGCCAGCTAATCGAATAATACCACTGCCCATAGACAAGCGTCCAACTAGTATTGCTGAATTAGAAAATTGGGCCTTAGCAAGGTTAGAAATCCATTTGCCAACTGCTCTAGAAAATGCTCGAAAGGACTGGGCTAGGCAGGAGAGGAAATCAGGGGATTGGTCTGAGGTAAAATATGATTATTGTTTAGAAATGTGCCTAAACGGAATTCGATTCCATCTAGATGAAGTGAATCATTGTTACCAAACAATTGATGATGCGACATTAAGTGATTGGCGTGGAGGTAAACGTGCCCTCTGGCCTGCGCCAGATGGTTATGGCTACCATCTAGTTGGCAAACACTCACTTTCTGTTACCGGGTCAGTCACGATTGCTGAGGCTTGGGAGATCGCTAGACCGTGGTTTGTTGAACCAGAATCTGAAAATTTTAGTATGAATGCTATTCATCCAGATTATTGGTTCCAAGGCGAATATGACATTGTGTATCGCTGGAATGGGGAAATCAAAATTGTCGATATCAAAGCAAGTAAAGGCATAGGAGATAGGTCTGGCGATTATGTTGAACAATTACGAATGTATGCAATGTTATGGTGGGTTACTCATGAAAAGCATGAGACTATTGGGGATTTAGAAATTTGGTACCTAGGGGCTAATGTTAAGAAATCTGTATCAAATCCTACTATCAATGAAATGTCCGAAATGGAAAGTGAATTAAATCGATTATATACTGAGATAAAGTTTGAAAAACCCTCTATAGAAAAATGCCCAGCAAGCCCTATGCCCTTAAGAGGATTTAGTGAAGGGGGCGTTTCAATAACTGCTCCAGAGGATATTCTTAGATGTGAACGTTGTGATTGGCAATTAATATGTCCAGGTGGTAGTGGTGATGAATATTCTCTGATTGAGAATGAATTTTATATTCCAGGTTTAGTAAGTCAAGTAAATACTGTTGACATTAAAGATTTGAATGTTCGATTCAATTTAGAGGTTGAAATTGATTCGATAATTTATCCAGATGATAAAACGCCAGAGATGAAAGTGTCGCAAAATAATAATCGCGCACGAGTTGATATTTTGGCGTCAAAAAATCAATCAGGAAAGTCAACATATCCCCAATCGCTAACTAAAGGCCAAAAGGTATACCTAAAAAATGTAATAGTGACTTCGAATTTCAAAGGAGAATTAACTATCAAAGTAGATCCACTGGCAGAGATCCTTGTCTCAGGGGTGGGGCTTGAACTCCAATCACTATTAGATTTTAGAGCTAGATGGAATATTGCTGGTATGGTTGCTTACAAATATGAACGTAGAGGCATTGGTAGAACCGGTAGAGAGTGGCATCGGAAAGGCATGGTGATTCTTAATGAAAATAATTCAATCAAAGTATCTGGCTGGGCCAATGATTGGGGTCATCAATATGAAATTACAGAAGATGGATCTTATGTGTTATTAGCCAACATTGAATTAGACGCATGGGCTAATCAAATTAACGGCAAGATTGGCAGAAATTCTAGGGTCCATTTGCTTCACTAAATTAGCCACCGGATGAGACAGTCGTTACGAGTAATTCAATATCCTGGCTCAACATCGTCGATAACGGTATAATTTGGTCTTGATAACTTACAATAACAGTCGATGGCAGGATATTACATTGCAGTAATGCATCTCGAAGTTTTACTGTATTATCTGATTGGTAGGTTTGATCTACATCCCGTCCATAGAACTTAATCAACATGGTTCTGCGATGAGCATCATGCTTATGACTGTGGCGCAAAAGGCGCAGATGAGCCGAGATCGCATAGCCCGGTATTGCGGTGGATTCGAAATCCACTGTCGTAAGACGCGGGGGTTCAAATCCCTCTCTCGGCGCCATTACATGTAGAATGCATCGTGGGATTCCGTCATTTCTGATACCAGGTCATGACTTGAATTTGGTGATATTTGTTTTAGTTTAGTAAGGAGTTTTTCATTTGCATCTTGTGGTATTACCAGATTTAAATTAAACCATCTATCAATTGACATCAATAATTGTTGAGAAGCATTTATGTCACCACTCGCCCCCACAGTGGTAGCTATTGCGCATGCCGTATTTATTCCAAATACCGGGCCTAGAGATGCCAGTAAAGCCGCCATTCCGATAGCCCCAGAACTTGGTTCATCACGTCTAACATTTACTCCTTTAGATTCTAAATCTATACGGTACTGCGGGCTACTAGGGACAATGAATATTTCTTTTCTAGTTGCCTCATCAACCATTCCAGCAAGCACAATTGAATCAGCAATCTTTTGCTTTTTTAGTAGCGATAGGATTTCTCTAGCCATAATCCCTTGATTTTGTGGTTCAAGAGGTTGAGAGTTACCGGTTATGGTGACGATATAATCTCCTTTTGGCAGTTTAATACTTCTAACACTTAGATGTGGTGGAGAAAGTAAACCATCATCATCAAGAGTAGCAAGCGGGGGTAATGCTGTATGATGTAATCTTGCTACCTCGACGGCATCATTTGTTTCATTTAGTGCATCAACGGCAGCCTTACCAATATTTCCTACCCCAGGCAGAGCAATTAGACAAAGTCTTGAATTATTCATATCAGAGTGTCCGTTACGCCACTCTACCAATAAACTCATGAAAATAAATTGCTATCAAGGCGAGGTATAATGTTTGACATTGTAAGCAGTCAAAAACCTCTATTTGTCGAGGTAATTTGTGATGCGGTTATTCTTCTTCGAGAATTTGCAATCGCATCTCATCAAGAGATTGTAGTTCAGGTAGTGCTTCAGTCCAATCGGTAGATTCAACATTGTACATTTTTCGACGGATGTTTGCTCTTTGATCCTCGGGTGACCATTTCAGTGGAGCGGCTGCATTTGCTGCTGCCCCACACTTAGGGCAAATTCTTTCTAAAGTCCAATCTTGGCAATCTATGCATTGTTGCAATAACTGTCTTGCCATGGTTGTCCCTATTCGTGATTGTTTATCACTGACTCGGTGTTAATCACGATAACATACCACTTGTCCATCATTTTCTTCAATTATGGATACGACTGATTTGGATACTTCAAGCCATAAATCTTCAGCAGTTTTGAAATCTGGAGCTTTCAGAACCATTCGGTATTCTGGAGCTCCATCATAATAGCACATCACTGAAATTTCATCTTTTTCAGAAGAATACTTTTCAGCAGACAATAAAGCCTCTCTGATGACCTCAACCCCATTTTCAGAATTTACAGAAAGATTGAGGCTACCTTTGATTTCGACAAACGGAGGAATAATGTTTTCAATAGCAATTTCTACAAATTCTTTTATCCATTCACCTTCAAAACCTGCATCAGCAAGTGATGCTTCATTCATTGCCGCTTCTTCAAAAGAGGCGTATAGAGATCCATAGGTTAATGTCAATTCCTCCCCATTTTCATCTCGTTCAGCTTCAGACCAGCCTACCTTTTCAGCTAGTACTTTTAGCAATTGGTTAGATCTTTGTTCATTTTTCCATTCTTGTAATCTGTCTCTGCGTCTTTCTTCTGAAACAGATTTTAGAGAAAGCTCTAATGAAGAACCATCTTTTTTAGTCCTCATTACTTTACAGATAAGACGTTGACCGTCTCGTACAAAGGAACGTATGTTTTTTACCCAACCACTGGCTATTTCTCCGATAAATATGAATCCTTCAATTCCTGGATACTCATCAAAATCAACGTAAACACCATTTTGTTTTACATTTTTGACTGTAACGACAACTAATTCTCCTTCTTCTGGAGTGATTAATTCTTCGCTCATGGAGGCTCAGCCTCCTCATTCCATTGTTTCTAAAGGTCGGCATCCAATAAGTTCAGCTTTTCCACCAGATGGTGAAGTAAGCGTAGAGCCACAAACGATACAGGAAATTTTGCTAGTTGCTCTGGAGAATATAACAACCTCAGCTCCACAGTCTTTACATGATACTTTGAGAAATTTACCAGCCATTTAATTCACCTCATTTGTCCACAAGTTCAAATTTCTTTGCTCTTTGACATGGAGCATAATGCGCTTTTCCAGTCTCAGTGCATCTAAACAGGATATTTACTCTCTTAGTTGGCTTTTCTCTACCATCTGGCTTTGGACGTGGGAAACCACGGTAACCAGCCATAACTTTTCGGAATCTTCTTTGACCCCATTTCAATTCAGAAGCACGCTTCTTTTTGACACGCTCAACAGTATGCATGGTATGCTTACCCGCAGAGGGGCTGTAACGCTTGATTTGACGTGGCATTTTTACCATGGTAACACCTTGAGCATTCGTGCCACTAAGGTCGGGTATTTAGAAACTCCGTATGGAGTAATGTCGCAAAACATGCCACTGCAACCTCAAACAAGGGATGAAGTAATTAATCCGGTTTCATTCCAGCGGTCATGGATGATATGTTACAGGCGGCCTTATTGTTTTGGCTGCCACTAGCATTAATCCCTGTAAGTATGTGGATTTCACAATCAAAAAAGTCTACCAATAGCAAAGCAAACGGGACCATTTTACTGGTTATTGGATTAGTTTTAGTGTTGGCAAGCCCTTGGACGGTTCCCCAGTCACCTTCTTCAGCAGTTGGTCATCTGTTTGGTTTCATTGTTGGACCTTCAATTTTGGTGCTGTTTGGCCTATACATGGTGGCATATTCTGGTAATGTTCCGGTTGGCCGTTTATCGACCGGGGATAAGTATCTTGGATTTTTGTTCTTCTTCATTGGCATGATTTGGTTCTCAGTTATGCATTGGTTTGATTTGACACCGGTACTTGATTCAGGAGAAATTAACAGATTCTGGTTAATCTTTTTCCCGAACTTCTTAATCTCATTAGCCTGTTTGTGTTTATCTGCAGGAATTGCAATGTTAGTGCTTGGTGATAATAGATCTGCAGAATCAAAAAGTTTATTTTTTATTTTTGGACTGACTTTAATATTCATCATATGTGCAATGAATATAGATTCTAGTGATTCCTCATCAAATGAATTCAGAAAATATGTTTGGCTCTCAATAGCTGATTTAGTTGGTATAATATTTGGATCGATTTTAGCGATAATTTCCTTTTCGTTAGTAATTTACAGTTATGAGAAGAGGTTGCCTAAACCAAAGTCAATCCTGCCGCCAACAGAAAATGAATTGAAGCATTCCGCAAAAATAATATCGTTAAATCTAGGGGATGAGGTATAATGGCTGGAGGCAAAAAAACATCTTTGAAATTAGTCGTTTCAGGATTATTATTTCCTATTGCCTTGATTCTTGCGATTGATTACAGCATGCATGGTTTTCCAGACTTATCAGTAGATAATATAAATCCAAGAATTGCCAATTCAACGCTGACAGCATTCATATTGTGTTCGACATTTCTGCTAGGTAATATGTACTTTTACGGAGAATCAAGAGACCGCCCTCTCGCACCATTATTCTCAATGGTCATAGCAATCATGGTAGGTTTCGGCATAACAATATTTTTCATTAAACAAGGTGAAATGTTGCTTGAGGATAACGGGTCAGTAATAGCACAATTAGTTTACAATATTTCTCATACAATAGTGTCCATTTTTGCAGTACTGCTGGCATTTGGAATAACAATAGGAATTTTATTTTCCTCATTAACTCATTCAAAATCTAAGATAAATGAAACTAAATTGTACGAAGAAGAGTAAAATCATCCTCCGTTTATTTCATAAAGGATTGGTAGGTGGGCGAGTTATCGAGGTGAATATATGTCAAAGGGTACACCATCCATGGGTCGACGTCAAAAGACAACACACATCCGATGTAGAAGATGTGGCAGAAATGCCTATCACAAACAAAAAGGCGTATGCGCATCTTGCGGATACGGCGCTACCGCTAAGATGAGAAAGTTTAGCTGGTCTAAGAAAACTCACCGTCCTAAGGCTTGATTTGGATATGTCAATACTCGACAATCACTGCAAACAATCATTTGCTCACTGCTTAGAGGGTTGACTGTGTGCGGAATTATAGGTGTCGTTGGTCGCCAAGGCTTTCACATCAATCAATTACTATACGATGGGTTGACAGTACTACAACACAGAGGTCAAGACGCAGCCGGTATAATGACCGAACATGATGGTCAATTTAGGCTCAGAAAATCAAACGGTCTAGTTTCAGATATATTTTACACTAGACATATGCAAAGATTGCAAGGTCACATCGGAATAGGTCATGTTAGATATCCAACTGCAGGAAGTTCATCCAAAGCAGAATCACAACCGTTCTACGTTAACTCGCCATACGGCTTATCGATTGCTCACAATGGTAATCTTACCAATGCTAGTAACTTGAGAAAAATCCTGTCAAACAAGTACCACAGACACATGAACACGCAAAGTGATTCAGAAATTTTGCTAAATATTCTTGCTGTTGAATTAACCAAATATGCGTCAGATATATCTATAGAAGGTGACCCTCACCTAGATATAGAAACCGTATTCAAAGCAATAACTGCGCTTAATTCATATGTAAAAGGCGGTTACGCATGTGTCTCAATGATTTCAGGCTATGGTTTACTAGCATTTAGAGATCCAAACGGAATACGACCATTAGTTTACGGTAAAAGGGAATCAGAAGAAGGATTAGAATGGATTGTTGCAAGTGAATCTGTAGCACTAACTGCTCTAGGTTTTGAATTCGTTGCTGATGTTAAGCCAGGTGAAGCAATATTTATTTCTTCATCAGGTCATTTATTCTCTAGAGTTTGCGCCGAAGATACTAATAGCAATCCTTGTATTTTTGAATATGTTTATTTCGCAAGACCAGATTCAGTAATAGATGGAATCTCTGTTTACGAGGCTAGATTGAATCAAGGCAAAATATTAGCCGAGAGAATATTATCAGAATGGCCTAACCATGACATTGATGCAGTAATTCCTATTCCGGATTCAGGAAGAATTGCGGCTTTACAAATGGCTAGCACCTTAAATGTCCCATACAGAGAAGGATTTGTCAAAAACCGATATATTGGTAGAACATTCATTATGCCTGGTCAGTCCTTAAGAGAAAAGTCAGTCAGAAGAAAATTAAATGCTATCGATGATGAATTTAGAGGTAAAAATGTCCTCTTAGTTGACGATTCCATTGTCCGTGGTACAACCAGTAAGCAAATTGTAGAAATGGCAAGGGAATCTGGTGCTTCGAAAGTATATTTTGCTTCTGCTGCCCCGCCAGTTAGGTTTCCAAACGTGTATGGAATAGATATGCCAGCAACAACGGAATTTATTGCTAATAATCGTACTATTGAGCAGATAAATCAACATATTGGAAGCGATAAATTATTTTATCAAACTCTAGAGGATTTAATCCGATCAACAAAAAATTCTAACAGTTCTGACATTAAATTCGATTCTAGTTGTTTCAACGGCGTTTATGTCACCGGTGATGTTACTGATGAATATTTACAATTATTACACGAACAAAGAAACGACAATGCAAAGCAAGGGGATATTGATGATGTTCAAATACTTGATATTCATAATGATTCAAATTGATATTTTTCTAACACCTACATTAAGCAACGCGTAGAGAACTTAATCATACAAAACGACATGGAATAATCATGCTTACCTTCGAGGCGTCAATAACTTTCGCGCCTCATTCAACTGTCACTGGACTGGTTTTATCTCCAGACGGTCAAACAATTGCATGGTCAGAGTCAAATGGCTCGGTCAATATTTACCAGGAGATGAAAAAAGAAATCGAAATAAAATGTGAAGGTGTAGTCACAGGGTTAACTTTTCATCAAGAACATTTGATAATTTCAGATGATGCTTTCGGAATTAAAAGCTATGATTATAGCGGTAATAAGTCATGGAGTTGTGAAGTTCCAGGCGGTGTTTCTATGTTCAAAATAACCAATAATTTCATTGCCATTGTGGACAATCTTGGCAGACTTTTAACTGCAGATTTTGATGGTGAATTAATTAATTCCAATTTGCCCTACTCTTCTATTATTAACCTAGAAACCTATGTCCAAGGCATAATAATTGTTCAAGAAGATGGCGGAGTATACTGTTTCAATGGAAATCAAAATATTTGGATTAGACCAAAGCGCGGCGATGTTGGTGAATCAATAACTGCATTGGGCATTAGTCATGATGGTCATCTGATAATTGGACGAGAGGGTTATGCTTTAGTTCCTGGCGATGAAGAAGCTTTGGAATTAGAAATATGGGATATCTCTAGAAATAGGTTAATCACTAGGTTGAATTTGAATAATAGATTATTGCAAGTAAATTCAGATGATAATAAGTCCATTATAGGTCTTGATGATGGTTCAGTATTCTTAATTGACGAACAAATAAGTGAAGATTTTAAACTAAAAGAACCAATTATGGAATGTAAATATCCGGTAAAGACATTATCAATCTGTAATAACATAATAGTTGCAGGGGCATGGTTTTACATTCATGGATTAAATCCGGATGGGAAAACATGGATAGTGGAACATCAAGGGATTGTGCAGTATTCAGCTTATTCAAAAGAGACTAATTGTTTGTATTTTGCAGGTGATGACCAAAATGATTTTACTGATACTGAGCCGATTGGATGTATTAATTTTGGCAATAAACCCCACATAGTCGATAAATCAGAATTAACATTATGGTTTGAGCGGAAGGAAGTAGTTGCTCAATTAAGCGCTGATGAAATATATTCGGATGATGATAAGATGTCAGAATTATTGAATACCGAAAGTATTGATGGCAATCAGGAAATGATTCTAAAAGATGAACAATTTACTAATTTATTATCTGCTTTAGGTGATGATATTGAGGCTAATAATTACCCTGACAAAGAATCTGTTGGCATAGAATTAGATGGAGACTATCTTTTAGATGAATTATTGGATGATGTAATTGCTAACAAACCTCTAGTGGCCAATGCTGGTGGTGATATGACTTACCACACTGAGAGTGATGATTCTGCAGTAATTATTCTTGATGGTACAGCAACCAAGAATCAGCAAGGAAAAGTCATCAAATGGTCTTGGACAGATGATACTGGGAGAGAAATATCAACACTTGCTAAATTTAGGGCAAAACTTAGTATTGGGATCTATCGTTTTGAATTAAGAGTTAGTGATTCAGAAGGTAATTCAACCGCTGACTCAGTACAAATAGAAGTGGTTTAAATGCTAAACAACGAACTGTGGATAGATTCATTTATTGTTGGTGCTTTAGCAATGCGCTGTTCAGTTGTGACTGACTTGAAAACAGGTGATACGGTAATTATTGACGGTGGTTCTGAGACTGATCGAATAATCTC
>CAXHFO010000042.1:0-9974 GCA_964015895.1 uncultured Candidatus Poseidoniales archaeon | reverse complement strand
TACACTCGAACCTTCGTCGGCAGCGTCAGATGTGTATAAGAGACAGTCTTCGAATACGGCACCACAATGAGGGCATTCTGAATCGCTTTCTTTTACCAACCCATCACAGATTTCACAAGCAAACATTTCTTCATCATCTTGTTCCTCTTCGGATAGATTCTCAACCTCTCCATCTCTAGAACGATATAGATTTATTTCGGAAACATAATCAAAGCCTTTCAAAGCAACTTCTGTTTGGATAGCATGTTCAAAGGCTTGACTCAGGTCTTCTGGTGTATCTAAAACCCTTCCGTCATCGATGTAAGTTATGTTTACAGTTAAGATATCATCGGCTAACTTGGCTTGTGGAGTTTCAACTGCAACTCCGCGTTTCCTGGCAACTCTTCTAACAGCAACTTCACACATTCTTCGTAAAAATGCATCATTAGGTGCTTCTTTCTGACCGCCTAATGCTCCTGTTAAGATTTCTTGTGCAGCGTTGTTCTCATTTCGTAAATGCGCTGGTAAATCTGCTCCCAAAGAGGATAGAACGTTGGAAGCTGAGGCTTGATTCATATTTAGCCACTGACTCCTTCTTTCAGTCTTCATAGCCTTTTCTGCTTGTGCCAAACGATTAACCATCTCGTCTGTGGGTGATGATGATTGGCCCTTTGGAGTGACATTTGGAATATTTTGTGGCATATTACCTAAATCATTCATTGGGTTTTGATTAAGATCATAGGGTTGATTTTGGAATCCTTGTGGCGGAAAATTACCAACTGGGGGAATATTTTGTTGGTTTTGCATTCCCTGAGCAATCTGCCTCATTAGTTCAGGTGAAATTGCATTCGGGTCGCTTACTGACATCTCTCGTTGCTGTCTTATTGCTTCTCCAGAAACCACACCAAAACTACGCCCCCCGGTCACTTCTTGGCCGCCTAGTCCAACTGAGTTTGGTGTTGTAAAACCACCTGCCCTGGATAAGTCTTGTCTTGAGCCACATTCCGGACAGAAAATACTGTCATCAGGTATGTGTTCACTACACGACGTACATTCCATCAGCGTCCCCTCTACCCTTTCGGAGTTACTCACTGCCTAAAGCATTAACTAATTTACAACTAATTAACAGGTTGATTTATAATAAACAAACGTTGACAGATTTAACCTATTTTACCACAGCCTCAATAACAAATAACCACTGGAGTTGCATGAGGGGATTATTTGTCTGTACTTATCAATGATAAGATTGATAATTTGCTCAAGTCAACATCTAGGTCTTTTTATCCAACACTGAAATACCTCCCAAAGAAGGTACGTGGACAAATAGGGCTACTTTACCTATTAGCAAGAGTAGCAGATACTATCGCAGATTCAAAACACGGAGATACTGAAGAACTTCTCAGACTATTGCATCAATACAATAATGTAGCCCAAGGAAAATCTACTAAATTACCAGATTTTTCTAGTCTTGCTGGAATTCAAGACAACCCTAGTGAGGCTGAACTTCTTAGAAACGTCAGTGACGTTATTGAGGGATTAAAAGAATACAGTGAAGATGATCGGGTAAGAATGCTAGAATGTCTTGATATCATTGTAGGGGGTCAAATTTTGGACTTAGAGAGATTTGGACCCGCAAATGAAGGCGGAAATATATCTGCGCTCAAAGATAACTCTGAATTAGATGACTATACATTTAGAGTCGCTGGATGCGTTGGCGTATTTTGGACTAAAATGTCACTAGCACATATCATTTCAATACCTCCAGAACAGGAAGAAGATTTTTTTGAAAAGGGCATAAGATTCGGTAAAGCATTACAAATGATCAACATCCTCAGAGATATTCCTGAAGATTTACGATTTGGACGATGCTATATACCGTCACAAAAATTGAACGAGTATGGCATGGAGCCAAGTGACTTATTAGAACCTGATAATATTGAAAAATTCAGGCCATTATACGATGAGTACCTAGATCTAACCAATGACCACCTTGATGCTGCAATCGAATACATCAAGATGTTACCTGAAACCCAATTTAGACTCAAGGCATCATGTATGCTACCTGTGTTAATCGGGCAAAGAACCGTCACTTTGCTAAGAGACGGCAATATCCTTGACTCTGCTGATAGAATAAAAGTCACTAGAGATGAAATTAAATCATACGCAAGAAAGTTATTACGAGCACTGATTATACCGGGTGGAGTTAGAAGACTTTTGGAAAAAAATAAAGATTCAGGCCATAAGTGATTCAACCAAAATAAGTTTATGCTTACTAAGCCCATACACAGTCAATTTGATAGTATTTTAGAGAGTTAATTGTTAATTGACTAATGATGCCCTTTTACAAAGGAATCAAAAAGGAGTAGTTCTACAGTGGATTGATAGGGATGTTGGAGCGACGGAAACCTCTCGACTTGTTGTTCCCTCTCAAAGGAAGCGCAAACAGTAGAGTTTCCGAAGATCAAATTGAAAAAATAACTACCTTGGATAGACTTCGTGCTGGTGTAATGCTTGCTAAAGATGCAGTCAAAGCAGTCAGCGTAACTGCCATGGAAGCATTAAGAGAAGGTGCAGCATTTATTGGGTTAGCCGACAAGAATGAGCTTGTAGACCCATTCGAAAATTTGGATGCACCAATCTGGTCTGAGCAACCTCCTCAAGAATTACTAAAACTTGCTTACCATTACTGTGAAAAATTGACCATCCAAGAAGCCGGGAATTTTTATCATTCATTCAAGTATTTGCCAGATGAACAGAGACTAGCAATGTGTGCTGTTTACGCCTTTTGTCGAAGAGCTGATGACATTGCAGACGGTGATTGGGCAGATAGATTCCCTGGAAGTAATGGACAAACAGATCCTGAAGCTGTAGCATACAGAGAACAACTAGAATCATTACAAAACCGTGGAACTATTTTAGATGAAGAATCATACCTCAACAAAATTACTCAGTTATTTTTCTTCAGAAAAAAACTTTCAACATGCTACTCAGATGTTTATTCAACAGATCCTGTATTCCTAGCATTGAAAGACACTGTAGATAGATATAAAATTTCAAGAAGCGTTTTTGATGACCTGATTTCGGGAATGGAGGATGATTTGTACAATAACCGATATCGTACCTTTGACGAGTTATATGATTACTGTTACAGAGTCGCTTCTGTTGTTGGGTTAATGTGCATTGAGATATATGGATATAGTGACCCAAGAGCAAAGAAGTATGCTGAGTCGTGGGGTATTTTCATGCAATTGACCAATGTTTTGCGAGATGTTGGTGAAGACATTGAAAGAGATCGTGTTTATCTGCCTCTGGATGAATTGGAAAAGAATGGTATTCAGGAAATGGAACTCGATGGTAAAGTTGTACTTAACAAGACTTGGGAACCATATTGCTATCATTACGCAAAAAGAGCAAGAACGTATTTGGAAGAGGCTCGGCAATTGTTACCTTTGCTACCCAGAAGGACAAGATATTCTCCCGCAGCGATGATTGCATTTTATGATAAGATTCTACGTCAAATCGAAAAAGAGCAAGGTGATGTATTCACCAAGCGAGTAAAGCTGAATAAATTACAAAAGATGAGTTTGGCCGCTGCTGTATACGTAAGACATAGGATGTTGCCAAGATTCTTGGACCCTGTGTGGAATGGACTTGCCAAGATTGGCCTGCTACCGTCAGTTTGATAATTCTCAAACTTGTTTGGTAAAGGCTTGAATTCCTGTGATATATCTGCCAATAATCAGATTGTGAATATCGTGGGTTCCTTCATATGTTTTAACAGACTCAAGATTTGCCATGTGCCTCATTACTGGATACTCATCCAGTATGCCGTTAGCTCCGTGAATATCTCTTGCAACTCTTGCTATTTCTAAGGCAATATCGACATTGTTCATCTTTGCTAGAGAAATCTGTTCATTAAACCAAGTTCCATCATCTTTCTTTCTTCCAAGATGGTATGCTAGTAATTGACCTTTAGTAATCTCTCTTAGCATCCACGCTAATTTGTTTTGAACCAATTGATAAGAGGCGATTGGTACGTCAAACTGTATTCTTGACAAAGAGTATGTCTTGGCACTATGGAAACAGGCCATTGCTGCTCCTAAAGCACCCCATGAGATACCAAACCTCGCATTGTTTAAGCAAGAAAATGGACCTCTTAATCCTTTGACACCTGGAAGAATACGATCTTTTGGTATTTTACAATCTTGAAATACTAATTCACTGGTAACTGAAGCTTTCAAGGAATGCTTTCCTTTCATTTCAGGGGCGCTAAAACCCTCATCGTCTTTCTCGACAATAAATCCCTTAATGACACCATCTAATTTGGCCCAAACAACCGCGACATCAGCAATTGTACCGTTGGTAATCCACATTTTTGCACCATTCAAAAGATAGTGGTCTCCCATGTCTTCGGCCTTGGTAATCATGTCTCCTGGATTAGAACCATAATCGGGCTCGGTAAGACCAAAGCAACCGACCATTTCTCCGGAAGCCATTTTTGGTAAATAGTGATTTTTTTGTTCTTCACTGCCGAAATCCCATATCGGGTACATAGCAAGTGAACCTTGTACTGAGGCAAATGAGCGCAGACCTGAGTCACCACGTTCCAGTTCTTGACAGATTAGACCGTAGGCAACATATGACAATCCAGGGCAGCCGTATCCTTTCAAAGGTGCACCTAATACGCCCATTTCTCCAAGCGCTACTCGCCACTCATCAGGGAATATGCCTTTTTCACAGGCATGCTCGATTTTAGGAATTACTTCCTCATCAACCCAAGCTCTAACCATGTCCCGAATCATTATCTCTTCTTCTGTTAGTAAACTCTCTATGTCGTAAAAATCGAGACCTTCGAATGGTTCCATATGCTCTCCTCATTCTGACCCTGCCACAGGCGCTTTTAGAACCTAACTATTTTTCTGTGATTTCTTGCGGCGACTATTTCGTCTAAAATTGATATATTTCTTTTGTAAAAACGGACTGTTCATGTAAATTAAACCAAGGATTACACCTGGAACTGAAACGGAAACAGCGACCAAAATTATTGTTGTTAACATCGTATTGTCAATTTCGATAAGTTTGGGTTCAAATGAAATTATATTGCCGCTTGTTGTCATGATATATCCGTCATTAAATCCTGTTTCCCACACATAGGCAATTTGGCGTCCAGCAATAACAGAATCCCATTCGAGCATTTGTTCAGATGATATTTGCACTTTTGCACTATTTTCCAACGCATCATATCTGACTATTGCGAGTGGAGCAACGTGAATTAATGAACTACTAGCATAACCAGGAGATGTTGAAATGAAATCGCCATTAAGACTTGGATATTGCACCATTTCACCTGTATCGGAGTTAGAATGATCTATTGTATTTAGTAAAATTGGCATCAATCTTAACCCGCTACCATATGCTATGCATTCTTTTAATTGAGAATCTGGACAATCTACATCAATCCAAGTATCAGTTTTAGTTCCACTTAGCCATGAAATATTGTGAGTTTGCCCAATCACGCCCAACCCATCTGCCAGAGTTGAAACAACACATATATCGTAACTCTTGTGGCATGATATACCGGTTATTTCAGAATTAACACTGTCAACAAGCATGAATCCTGTTCCTTCTGAGAACCGCCACAGAGAACCATCTTCTGCACCAAAATACGAGTAATCTCCAGCACTACGCCAATCAACTGATGTCATGTTTCTACCTAGAATTGCCCCTGTCCCATTGACAACAGTAATTCCATGGTCGATTTTTTCGTACCGCATTGCGGTACCTAAATCACCAGCAATAAGCGCTGCTTCACCTCTTGGATGCCAAGCAATATCATTGAAGTTACTTTGTCTACCGCTATTTAGTTCAATATCTAAAGATCTGTCTCCAGCATCTTTTGCCGAGATCAAATGAGCAAAACCATCTAGCCCAACAATCAGTAGATTCTCACCATTTGGGGAGGTTTCCGCACCTGTAATACCAGCATCGCTATTGGTTAATGATGATTCTAACTTCAAATCCACATTATCATTTTCGGCAAGTATGGTTGGCATTAATAGAATTAAAAGCATAGATATGCACATTATGCTTCTAACTCGCATATTATGTTCCACAAACTGCTTAATCAAAATATTTCGCTTTCAAGAATTTTAACGGTGAGCCTTATGTTCAATGGTGTTTTGCCTTGCAACATGGAGAAATTTTCTGTTAAGCGTGGATTGGTTAAACAAATGGGTGGAAATGCAGGTCTTGCAAAGTTAGCAACTCAATATTTTGATGGTGTTTCTGCAAATGCTGAAGGAGTATTTACCGCATCTTTCGGCATTTTGAGCATGGTTAGCGGACATTACAGTGAAGATGGGAAATTATCAGTGGATGTAGACCAATTAAAAGGTGATACCCTAACTGAATTTCTTTCCTCAGACGGTGGTCGAGAAAAAGCCATGGAATCAAGGAAAAGATGGTCTGGATTTTTAGACGAAGCTACTGGTTATAATGGTAAGCAAAGAGGCGATAAAGCCAAAGAAGAAGCCAAGAAATTTTCTAAAGCCAAAGGCGCGATAAAAATGGCTCATAAGTCAATGAAAATGAGTACAAAACTTACTGATGAATTAAGAGACAAGGCTCTTGCTATGATTGCCGAACTTGAATCTATGATTGAAGCAGGAGATGCTCCTTCAGAAGGTAAAGTAAAGAAACTAAATGACTTATTTTGAGGTGGAAATTATGGATATTGAACAAATGATGATTCAATATCAAGAAAAGTGTCCAAGGCTACTGGAACTAAATGAAGATCAAATTTCAAGAGTGCATAAAATAATTGGTTCAGTTCAAGAAACTGTCGGTTTAGAGCACTTAGTAGATTGTATTGCAGATAATACAAGCACCGGTGGCGATGGCGTCATAAGATGTTATGTGGGGTTTGAACCATCTGGAAAAGCACACATTGGTTGGAAGGTACTATCATTACAACTGAAAAGAATGCTTGATGCTGAAGTAAATGTATTGATTTTTCTAGCAGACTGGCACGCTTGGATAAATGATAAATTCAATGGTAATATGGCAGATATTCAATTGACAGCAAAGTATATGCAAGATACTTTTAGAGCATTATTAGATTATCCTCCGGAGGGCAATGGTCCTGGAGAACTAAGATTTAGTTGGGCTTCTGAATTGATGGATTCAGGTGATTATTGGGCGCGTGTTTTGAGATGCTCAAAAGGTGCAACATTAGCAATGGTAAGAAAGACATTTACTATTATGGGTCGAGATGAAGCTTCATCCGACCATGATCTATCGAAGTTTTTCTATCCGGCAATGCAAGCCAGTGATATTTTTGAGTTAGATATTGACATCGCGATAGGTGGTATGGACCAAAGAAAAGCGCATATGTTCATGAGAGACGTGGCGAGTAAATATGGTTGGCAGAAAGCAACTTGCCTCCACACTCCAATCATCTCATCATTAAAATCAAGTGGTTCTAGAATGGAGAGTTTTGACCATAAAATGAGTAAGTCAGATCCAAGTGGGGCAATCTTAATCCATGATAATCCCAAATCACTAAGAAAGAAAATGCAGAAGCATGCATACTTGAATCCTGATGACGATAATTCTCCAATCTATGAACTAGCAGAACATGTAGTACTGCCAGAATTTGGCGAGATAATAGTAACACCTAACCCTAAATTTGGCCAACCTTCAACATGGCGAACACTGGAAGAATTCGAAAATGCTGTCAAATCAGGTGAATTACACCCATTGGACGCAAAATTAGGGGTTGCAGATGGAATATCTAGAGGCTTAGAAACTGTCGCGAAACACTTTTCTGAAAAGCCTGATTTGTTGGACCGCGTCAATGACATAATCCAACGAAAGTAAGCCAAGATTAGTTTCTTTGGCACAAATCAAAAGATCTGCCGATACAAATGTTCATGAATTGAATCCGACAGGAATGGATATTGGTGACACTATGGTGAAAATAGCAGTACTCGTTAAGCAGGTACCTGATACAAACTCAAAAATACAAATCTCTGGCGACAGAGTTGACTTATCAAGCGTTAAGATGGTAATGAGTCCATTTGACGAATTTGCAGTAGAAAATGCATTACTACACAAGGAGGCTGTTGGAGGCACTGTAACAGCAATAACTGTTGGTGGAAGTTCTGCTGATAAAGTTTTGAAAGATGCCAAGGCAATAGGAGTTGATGAAATTGTTCGTTTGGATTGCACAGAATATATGGATTCAAATGCCTTCCAGACAATCATTTCTGGAGTTATCTCCCAAGATGGATATGAGGTTGTATACTGCGGTAAATCCTCAGCAGACACCGGGTCTGGTTCAACTGGTCCGGGTGTCGCTGAGAAATTAGGCTGGGCCTCTGTCTCAAATGTCACGGACATCAAGTTTACTGACGGATTGACCGTAACCGCCCCAGCAGAAGGAGGGGACGCGATAATTAATGTCTCTACACCGGTTGTTGTCAGTTGTGACAAAGGCTCGATAAAGGTAAGAAAACCAAATGTCAAAGGAATTATGATGGCAAAAAGAGCACAAGTAGAAGTTAAAAGTGTCAGCCCTAATACCCCCAGTGTGACCATTGTGTCACAAATTATGCCTGCTGAAAAACCAGCTGGCAAGAAATTCGAAGGTGGACAGTCAGCAGAAACTGTTGTTCAACTACTTAGAAACGAAGCAAATATTATTTGAGGTGAAATTATATGACAGAAACAGTAATTATAGCAGAAATGAATAAAGGAAAAGTAAGCCCAACTACAAACGAACTGATTGGTGCAGCAAACCTTCTAGGGTCAAATTGCACTCTTGTAGTGCCTTGTACAGATGCAAGCGTTGCCGATGAAGCGAGTAACATTTCGGGAGTTACAAAAATTATCGCAGCAAAATCCTCAGTCTTTACCAACTATGATGCGTCAGGTTGGGCACAAGCATTGGATTCTGTTGCTCCACAAGGGATAGTTGTCACATCTGCTTCGGCACAATCAAAAGACCTAGCGGCAAGAATTGCAGCAAGAAGGAATATCTCAGTAGTCCAAGATGTCATAGCCATTGATGGAAACACATTATCAACCCCAATATATTCTGGAAAAGCTATTGAAAATGTTTCAATAAATGGTGATGTTGTAGTGAGCATTCGACCAAACGTATTTGCTGGAGCCAACAATGATGGCTCTTGTGAAGTGCAAGTGATTGATGCATCAGGAGATGTATCAACTGCAGTAAAGGAATTGGTAGAAAGAGCTTCTACAAGGCTAGACGTGTCTGAAGCAAACATCATTATTTCTGGCGGAAGAGGAATGGGCTCACCTGATAACTTTTCACATCTAGAGGTGATTGCTGACACTTTGGGTGCTGCTGTTGGTGCTTCAAGAGCTGCTGTTGATACTTGGGCTGATATTCCCCACTCGATGCAAGTAGGACAAACTGGAAAGACTGTTAATCCAAATCTATACATTGCAGTTGGAATATCTGGTGCAATACAGCATCTTGCCGGAATGCGATCATCGAAGTATATTGTAGCAATAAATAAAGATGCAGATGCTCCAATCTTCCAATATGCAGACTATGGAATAGTTTCAACTTGGGAAGAAGCATTACCAGTCTTAGGCAATGCCTTGTCAAATATGCTTTCATGATTTGTGGAATTCAACATATATCGGGCTGTTTACTCCAACAAATGGGTTGGTTGATTTCTCCACACCAATATCTGTTAACGGACCATGTCCTGGATGGACTACTGTGTCTAAATCCAATGGCCATAATTTTGTTATTACTGAATTAGCCAATAAATTAAAATCTCCACCAGAATGTGGTAAATCGGTTCTTCCAACTGAGCCCGCAAATAGCGTATCTCCAGCAAATAAGTGGTTGGGTCCGTCACCTATCTTAATCTCGAGACAACATCCGCCAAGTGTGTGACCTGGAGTATGATAAATTTCAAATGTAAGCGAACCAAGGTTTAATGTCATATTATCCTCTA
>CAXHFO010000041.1:0-10284 GCA_964015895.1 uncultured Candidatus Poseidoniales archaeon | reverse complement strand
TTGTAATACCGCCGGTAACCTCGTTATTGCCACTCTCCTCTATTTGAGCAATATCCCATTGATAATCTACATTTAGCTTGATGAATATCGCACGGTTAACGGAAACACCATTTAGGTACAACGAACTATTCTCAATAACATCTAGATAGATATATTGCGATCCTACTCCATACCAAGACGGAGCAACAGTATCAATAGTGAAATTACCGTTGAACCATTTAACATTAACCAAACTACTTGGTATACATTTCGCACCTTCTCTTTGAGTCGCACATTCCGTACCATTTCCAACATTAATGATCAAGTTTTCAAATATCTCTCCCGTCCCACCAATTTCAGAAATTGACCCTGTTATGGTAATTGGTCCAAAGGTTCCATCAGACCTAACAGCAACATTGTCTGAACTTGAATCAATAGAAACTTGTAAATTAGCCCACACAAATGCGGCCAATTCTTGATTTGTTCCAATATGGGAATAAGTGCCTTCGAATACTACATCAAACTGGTGCTGACCTCTAGTTAAGTCTTGGCTGGCAAGTATAACGACATTCCAATCACCATTCACGCCCGTTGTTGTTGTAGCAACTAATTCTCCATCTAGGTAGATTGCTAAATCCTCATCCTCAAGTCCTTCATTGGTTAATGAGTCAATATCGTACAAACGACCCGAAATCTCCCAAATATCTCCTCGGGTAACTTGAGGATTAGTGTCAAAGGATGCTGTGATATCGGCTCTATGGGCTAAGAAGAAGGTCGTGTTTGTGCTGTTTGCTCTATAGTAACCTTGGCTTCCTGAATACGCAGTTAGCGTATGGTTTCCAAAGTCAAATAAGTCAGTAACAAACCAATTATAGGTAAATTCACCACTTTCATCTGTCATAATAGAAGCAATAGTTATTCCTTCAATGATTAATTCAACTTGGTGATTTGGTATAGGGGATAATTGATTATCAGCAACACTGCCGGTTATTGTTACATTTTGCCCAACTGCTAAAGTTTCTGGAATTGACACATCAAGTATAATGTGACTAAAGATATTCCATGTACCATTGGCATCACTTGGCAAGTAAAATTGACTACCAACAAATCTAATTTCGAGAAGTACGGGCCCAAGTTCCGCATCTGCTGGAACAGGATAAATGGCCGTAAACAGGCCTGAAGAATCAGTACTGACATTTGTCATAAATTCGCCATCCAGCCAAACTTCTACAGTCAAATCATTAAGTGGATTATCTACTAAGTCAAGCAATAATCCTTCAATTATCATAATTTCTTCACGGTTTACGTCTCCACCTTGGGTGATTAACGATATTTTGGTAGGAACGCTGACATTGAAGGGTACACTACTAACGCTGGGGAGATAGTATTCAGGGTTTGATGGCTCACCAACACCGATTGGGTCAACCCAATCCCTGCCTCCAAAGAATTCAACAGTGATTGTGTGAGAACCTGCCGTTATGTCGTCAGGCAACATATATCCAAGGCTAAACACACCGGTTGAAGAATTGGTTTCCACACTAGCGACTGATTCATTATCAATCATCAAATGAACTACAGCTGACGATGGAATACCTTGAATTGATAGTTGTTGACCTAAATCATCCAATAGAGTCCCATTTACTAACATATAGTCACCGGCAACTAAACTAATTGGATAATCGGTGATGATTATATCTGTACTTGCTAGCACCACAAAGGTAGAGTTAGACTCTGAACCTACTAAACCAGTTGTACCTGGAGTCCCAGTAAAGATCGCATTAACTGATTTTTCTCCAACAGTCATGTTTGCCGGAATTGGTATAGTACCGAATGCAGTACCGTTTTCTGCAGTAGTTAGGATTGTCGTTATCTGTGTTCCAACAAGAGTTATGGTGATTAATTGACCCTCAACTGGCAACCCAGTATTATCAATTAACAATACTTCAACATCAAGGTCATTTCCTCGTTCTACTCGATCATTTAGTGTAGGTTGTCCTTGTATGTCTAAAGCTGGTTCAATGAACCTAATCTCAGTAAAACCTCGAGTATCAAATTGTGTTGTTGAATTGGAACCAAGATAGAAATTAACTGCTGGTATGTAGGCTGCCTCGATAGTATTATTCCCAGCCGCAAAATTTGGTGAAAGTAGTATGGAAGCATTCCAATATCCTCCAACGGTGACAAAGCCACCTGAAACGGTGAAACCGATTGATTCACCATTGATATCAAACAATATATTCGCCGGCAATAATGAGCCATCTACTTGCTCTAATCCACTACCATTGTCAGATGTGACTCTGCCTGAAATATTGAATTGATCTCCAGCAATAGGATTGTCAATTATGTCGTCGATAACTATGAAGGTTAGAGATCTTATATTTATGGTTGAGAAATTAGCACTTGTTGCAAGTAAATCTGAACTACCAACGAAAATTACATCCACAGTAGTAATTCCAAGTGGTTGAGTGAAGGGTATATTATGAGTGATATTGGCAAACCCTCGGCCATCTGTTTGAACTGTTCCTATCGGCGTCCCACCAAACTGATAAGTTACATCGTATGCTGATAATGGTTGGAATAAATTGGAGGATTCTACAAGTTGAGCAGTCATATTAACCGAGTCTCCCCGATTAATGACGATAGCATTGAGTGGTTGAATTGAATCAAATTGAGTCACACCAAAGACAAATATCGCAGATTCCACAGAAGAGGCGAGATAGAATTTTGAAGACCCTTCAACTACCGACACAACCAATGTTTTGGCGCCACGTAAAGTACCATTATTTGCCGTATCAGTCGGCACAGTTAGGTTGAATGAACCATTACTAGTTGTCAGATAAGATTCTACTAAGGTTTCGTTTGCATTATTTAACCAATTTGCTTTCAGTTTTACAGATTCAACTAATACTCTGTTGGTGTCATCAGCATCGATAACTTGTCCTATAACGTTAAAATCTAGTCCAGCAGTAATAGAATTTGGTACCGAATCAATTCGGATATCTGTATTGGCTTGGACAGTAACATTGATGATCGTGAAATTACCTGTGTGCCTTGAATTATTTACTGCTAAGGGATCTGTTAGATCATCATTTACTGATATTAGAACCTCGTAATTTCCTGGCGAGATTGAAGTAGCTGGCCAAATCAAACTAGAACTACCATTTTCATCTGTTTGTGAACTTCCCATCGAGATGTTAGTTGAATTGAAATCAAAGAAATAATTCACAGTTACACCTGGTAAAAATGATGAATCTGCTATATCTGTTACAACTGATGAAATCTCTAAATCTTCATTTGTCAGAACTATAAATGTACTATCTTCTTGTCCGCCAGAAACGACGAATTCAGATTCGACACCACCAAGTAAGCTAGGGGTAGGAAGTTCTGTTATTTCTCCCGTTGCTTCATCAAAAATCGGATCTTCAGAGGCATAAAAAGGCCCACCTTCTGGTTGCTGACTGTAAAAATCAAAACTTACTTGAATAGTATAAGCATTTGATCGTAAGTTGGTTGGGATTGTTATGTTTGAACTGAAATCTGATGTCACATTGTTTACTAAACCTTGAGCTAAATCTATTTGTCTAGTCTCATCAGTAATCATTACAATTGTATATTGTGATATATTATCACCTAAAATCGGTGTTTGATAGACTGCGTCATAGATAGTTCCGTTAATGTATGTAGTATTCCCTATATGAGTCCAGTCTTGTGCTATGGTTATATTCCATCCAATCTCTGCCTTGACTCTCAAGAAACCACTACCTGATGAAGAATCATAATCTTCACTACCATTAAAATCGATATTTACTTGATAATCTCCTGCCGGCAAATTACCATCCAAAGGAACTATTTTTTGGAATTGACCTGAAAGATTCGAACTAGTGTTGTACCACGTACCATTGAACGAAAAGTCAAAGTCACCATTTACAAAACTAACACTTTGGCCTCTATGGTCGAGTAAATTAACACTGTATAATGCATCATAACCCCTTAGTTGTGGTGAAGATTCAAATTCAAAAGTTAGGAAACTCTTCAATTTGTAAGGTTCATTGATGGATAAATTCGCATCATCTGTTGCTGAAATAGAATCCGGGAAAAATCGCAACCTAAGTTCTAAATCACCTGCACCAAAATTAGCCAATTGAGCGGATAATTGTTGTTGAACAGAGAAAGTACCGTTTACTGTTGTATTGAAGATTTCACTCCACTCTTCAAAAGTTCCATTTTCTCTTATCGATAAGACCAACTGCCCTTCCATATCGATAGGTGATACACCCAATGATCTAGCAGTGCCGTTGACCCACAAATCTTGGTTGACAATGAAGATACTATTGTTAGCGAGTGGCCCTTCCACGGTTGCAGTAAGATTAGGCGCCTCCCTAACATCTAGAGTAATATTTAGTTTGGAAGGTCTCAAGTGATATTCAGGGAGACTTAGAGATTCATCAATCTCTTGTACCCAACCTTCAAACCATAATTCTGCATTTTTTAGCCCAAGAACTTCAGTCTCATCTAATTCAACACTAACTGACCATGCACCGGTATTAGTGACAAAACCTGTAAGATTATTTGTACCGTTTACGCTAGAGGTAAATGAAAGGTAGATTGACCTATTGGCATCTTCAATGTAATAATCTACAGGGGTGTTTTCATAATTAATTTGACCCTGAATAGTAGTTAGCGAACCAGCGCCAACAACCGGGCTTTTTATTGCCAACGGGAATTCATGAGTGATAACTGAATCTTCTGTCACATTGACATAACTAGAATAGATTATGACATCATTAGAAATCAATTCAAAAGGTCTGTGAAGCATTACTATTGAATATACACCAGGGTCAAGTATTGCTGTTATTGTATCATTAAAAGAAAATACACCTGTAGAATTAGTTTGTACAATACCAATAAATCTTTCATCATTTAATCCAGAACCAGGTAGACTGGATAATTCGTTGATTGGTACAAAATAAGCTTCTAAATCATAAGTATCTATAGATGTAAGATTATCAGCGAATACAAATTGTCCGGTTAATTCCAAATTATTACTTAAATCTCTATCAATAGATAGGGGGTTAACAAATTGATTTAAGATTGTTAAATTTTCTGATTGTGGGCAAGAATCAAACGGAATCCAACCTAAATCAATTACACTAGATCCCGTATCAATTGAGAGTTTAACCTCGCCCCAAGAAGTGTAATCCTGTGTGGTTACTGTGTAACCTTCACCATTCCATTGCCCACCGGAATATCCTGTAACAAACCTTGCAGGAATCCCAGCTAATCTAGCCATAGTGACAAAGGCAGTGTTGTAATTAGTGCAACTGCCAATTTGGTTTTGTAGAACAAATTGAGTAATATCCTGTCCAGCTGGTGAATTAATGTTTGAGTGATATAGTTTAAAGTCGAATGTATCATTACCAAATTTTAGGAAATCACTCAATGATTGAGCAGTTGTAAATGCATCTTGAGAAGTGGCATTAGCCACAACTGAAGAAACTGTTTGATTTACAATGTACTCTGGTAGAGAAACATCGTTGAAATAAGCAGGAGTAATTAATTGATAATCACTATCTGGACTACTAATTGTACTACTTGCAATAGTATTCCAATCAAAGAAATACTCTTCTTGTTTAACGTTGATACCATTAATAACGCCGTCTTCGATTCCAAGATTCAATGTGTCATTTGAACGTGTTAACTGAGCATTGGGGTCAGACCAAAACGTGATATTACGATAATATGAAGAGATAGGTATGTTACCTAACTCAATTGTATTGTTGAATGTTATGTCCCAGTCCACAGTACCGTTGGAGAATGATATATCTGGAAGTAGTGTATAATTATCAATATTTGGCAATATAGGACTGGCAGGATGAACTTCTGCCAAATTAGCATAAGTTGTCCCGGTATAGAAGTCATTTGTATTCATCCTCCATCGATGTATTTGCTCCAGATCTACCGTTCCTGAAGTATTATTTGCCCAGAAAACCACACCACTAGATGTGATGTCGTCGGTTGGGTCAAATGGATCAAAAGGTGAATTTAAGCAACCTGTACCCCAAAAGGCAATCGGACATTCATCTCCATCTGACATACCTCCGCCATCGGTGTCTGGATTGGTCCAATCTGTGCCGGTAAGATTCTCAATGGCGTCAGGTATACCGTCACCATCAAAATCCTCGGGTAAAATATCATCCAATGGATTTGACTCAGGATTAGTACCATCAGTATATTCTGTTCTGTCGTCAACTCCGCCGCTATCTGTATCAAACAAAGTAGGATTTGTCACCCAAACATCAACGCTACCATTACCAATTCCAATCCATATTAGATCACATCCAGTGGTATCTTCAAAATAATTGTTCAATGAGTCTGAATCATCATCAAGAAGATTATTACACGGTTCGTTGGGATCTGTGAAATCAAATACCTCATCAAAATCACTTACTCCATCTGAGTCTGTATCGACTAAACTGGGATTGGAAAACCAACCGTAGACGCCCAAAATCTCTTCCCAGTCTGCAAGTCCATCTCCATCACTATCCTCATAATCGTCATCACAGTATTGTTGTGTAGTCAATAATGTTCCTGCTGCAGTTGCCGAGGTATGACAAAAAGAACCATTCCTATTCACTGCTTCTGAAACTCCAACACCTGGCCCAACCGAAACACCGACCAACGATTGGCTTGAAACCGATATGTAACTGAACGGTATTAAAGTCCCAGAAGAATTGTACCAGCCCTGGCCCCCATTGGGATTGAAGCCGGAAGAATCCTGTAGTGTAAGTAAAGAGGAGCCTGAATTCCAACTAGTTATCGTCGTCGCAAAGTTGACGAATGAATCACATGGATCTGTACCATGGGTGACGTTTAGTTCTTCACCATCATTAACTCCACCAAAATCTGAATCTGCTACATCCCAAAGGGTACAAGATAGGTTTTCTTCCCAATTTTGTAAACCATCTTGGTCTTCATCACCAGAATCTTCCTTTCGGGTAGGGTCAGTTTCCCCCTGGTCAACAACTCCGTTGCTATTGTTATCTTCCTCACCATCATCAAAGGCATCACCATCTGTATTGTTATTCCTAGGATCGCTTGCTTGAGGAGGATTACCGTACAATCCATTCACCTCAACTCCATCAGGAATACCATCGTTATCAGTGTCAGATGCGGTTGGGTCGGTTAACAAAATCAATGCTTCATATGAATCGTTTAATCCATCATTATCGCTATCTGCTCTTTGTGGATTTGTTGAAGTAATGCCGTCAACTTCTGCAGTATAGGTGGCACATCCGCCTGGACCAATACCCATCACTGGGTCACATGGAGAGGTTGTTTCAGTAAACCCTCCGTCAGGACCATTTCTAAAACATGGCACTGAGCCACACATAGTGTCCCATGTTGGATTGACATATTCTAATAAATTGTTTAATCCATCGCCATCAGGGTCGCCATTTGGACCATCTGCATTAGACGGAGAGGTAGCATTGAGACCGTTCGCAGCTTCCCAACCATCTGGCATCCCATCGCCATCAGTATCCCAGCCAGAAACATCCTCATCAATTAGACCATCACCATCGTCATCATCTGAGAAACAATCTGCGTCACCATCACCATCTGGGTCGGCTGAATCTACCAAACCATCTTGATCATCATCAAATCCGTTAGCACAGATATTACCTACTGGGTCCTCATCGCAAAGTATTGTATTACCCGACCCATCTGAACCTGCATCCCCACACAATGGGCGTAGGTATTGCAAGGAATCCTCCTCGTTCCAATTATTTACGGGAACGGTACCATTCCACCAAATACCATTATCAAGCGTATTTGGAGTTGAAGGGTTGTCCCATCCAGATGGCATTAGGTAGGTATATTCTTGCAAATTCGACATTCCATCGCCATCTGGATCGCCAACTGCGCCATCGTCATTAGCGCTAGATAGAGGGTTTAGTCCATACTTCCATTCCCAACCATCAGGTAGACCATCATTATCGGTATCTGGGTCGTTAGGGAATGAATTGATCAGATACTCCAAACCATAAGTCAAACCATCGCCGTCTTGGTCGGTATTGGTAGCACTAGCATCTATGGCAAAGAATTGGATTGAAGCCATTGATGAAAGTAGCATCAACAAAATTAACGAAATTGATTTCATCGCATCCTTGTGCTTCACAATTTGCAATTTTGCAGCCGGCTGAGTGACTATTGAACGCTTTCGCATGATACCAACATGTTACGGCTGTTTTTATGATTGATAAGGCAAATGGTACGATGTTCATACAATGAGTCGAAACCAATCAAATGGTAGCCATTCAGATTTCGTCTAATGCATCGAGTAATTCGAGATCATCATCATCCTCGGTTACCGGTTCAGGGATGTCAAATTCGATTTCATCAGAGTCATCTAGTTTGGCCTGTAACTCTTCAGGCAATTGAGTTATATTTGCCACGGATGAATCGTATCTTCCCCTGCGATAAATAGCAAACATAAACAACAAAACCAACCCTGCACCCAAGGCTAATGTTTGAGGCTCAGGATCGTATACTTCGTTGATTAAACAAGCAAACCCAGTACATTCGGTCTTGAAATTAAATTTAGATAATTGAGTGTAACTTGAATTGTAAGGGACCTCATCATCCATAGGTGTTACTCGGAGAACAAATTCTACATCTGAACCATCTTTAAGATTGTCAGGAGCGGTGAGTTCAACAAAGAAATCTTTACTGGTATATGCGGGCAAGGTTACTAGTAAGAATCCACCACCATCTTGAGAGGATAAGGCGGCGATTTCGCCATCCCAACCAGTTGGCTCTTCTAACTCAATTACTACATCAAGAGGAACGTTATTGTCATTAGCAATGCGGAATTCTATGTTTTTCGTTTCCTCAGAAGTAAAACGAGTATATTCACTCTTTTGGGTAATTGGTAAACGACCAGGCTGAACATCTTCCTCAACTCTGACCACGATTGGCAAGTCAAAGTATCTAGCTTCACTAGATTCGACACCTTCTTCTGAAACCCTTAGGTAAATTGTTTGGTTACCTGCGGCAACATTTTCAGGCAAATCAATTGTTAAATCAATGTCAGCATAGGTGTCTGGTGCCAGGTTAACGACAATTATTTCATTACCAGAAGCGTCGGTAATAGAGTAATCCCAAGTTGTATAACCCATATCTGCATCAATGTTTCTTGAGAGATCTTTTGGATTGACAATTCGCCACGTGGTCTCACCAGCAATATCGCTGGTGTCGGTAACTCTAACTGTATAATCCACAGTATTACCCGGAGCAATTGGACCCACGCTACCTAAGGTTCCCCCATCACTATCAGAAATAACCTCTGCGAGGATGCCAAATGTTCGATGCACAGTGAAACTACTATCGGTTTGTAGTTCTGAATCCCCTTCACTGGTGATTTGTAGCGACACTAGGCCAATATCTTGGGAGTCTCTTTCTAGTGGAGGGTAGACTTCCATTCTAATGGTTAAGATATCATGTGAACCTATATCAGGAGTCACTGAATTTATTCCTTCCTCTGACAATTCCATACCTGTATCGTTATCAAAGAATTTGTATTGCCAAGATGTTGGCATTGCATTAACTCTAATGAAGAAAGTGTCTGTATCAAATCCAGAGTTAAATATGTCAATGAAAAAGTCACCAATTTCGTCAGAATCCACGTAATGAGATAGCATCTCATCATAAAATTCGGGCCTAGTTGAATCTGATATCTGTATTTGATGTTCTTCATCTTCATAGATGGAGATTCTTGGAGGTGCAAAAACTCCAACCTCTTCGATATTGAGAACTATCTCCACTACGGCAACTTCGGTGGTAGTTCCATCAATATCGGCAAAAGCTCTTGCTTCAACTTCTAATTTGTCCGGAGCAGTAGATAGGTCATCGTCTGGCACATCAATCTGCAAAATTGGTCTAGCAGAGGTACCACCGCCTTGAAGTGAATAGCCCTGAGGTTTATCCCAAATAGGGTCAGACCAGGTTGATGGCAATGAGCGTGATAAGTCAAAAACTACTTCTAAATCAGACGATGTTGAACCTGTGTGTTCAACTAAAAATTCTATACTAGTAGTTTGACCAGGAGCAATCAAAACAGTATCAGGTTGATTTGTTGGCAAGGAGAGATAGATTCCGTGTTCCAAGAATTCTAGTCCTTGATGTTCGAATAATACTGTGTGTCCTTGGATATCTCTTATTTCAAGAGTCACTTCATAGTCTCCAGGCTCAATGCCTTGATTGAACGTGTAAGTGAAATTACCTACTAGACCATTATTGTCTAAAATC
>CAXHFO010000040.1:0-10427 GCA_964015895.1 uncultured Candidatus Poseidoniales archaeon | reverse complement strand
TTATCAGCGGTCTCGTGGGCTCGGAGATGTGTATAAGAGACAGGTAAGAAGAAGTGCATCAAAGGATGAAATTGCTAAAGCAGTAGAGACAATCTTTGATGTTGAAGTTGAGAAAGTCAATGTTAGAAACAGTAAGCATGGAAAACATGCTTCAGTAAAACTGGCGGAAGGCTATGACGCAGAAGACGCAGCAATGCGCTTGGGAGCATTCTGAGGTGATATAATGGGTAAGAGAATACGTGCACAGAGAAAAGGTTCCTCACCAAGGTACCGTGTAAGAAGCCATAGATTCCCTGGATCTAATAGAATGCCTCGGGAAAACGATATTGTCGGTGAAGTAACTGAACTAATTCACAGTCCAGTACATTCTGCTCCGCTTGCAAGACTCAAATTACCTGATGGCGATACTACGTTAGTGGTTGCAACAGAAGGCCTTTCCGTAGGAAGCAATGTAGCAGTTGGCAACAATGTCTCGTTAAGACCTGGTAACATTACTAGTATAGGTAACATTCCAGAAGGTACAGCAATCAACAATCTAGAACTTAGACCTGGTGACGGTGGTAAAGTCGCTCGTTCAGCAGGAAACTCATGTTATGTTGAAGCCAAGATTGGTGAGAAAGTTCGTATCAGAATGCCATCGGGCGCACTCAAAGAATTGCCGGCCAACTGCCGTGCAACTATTGGTGTACTTGCTGGACATGGAAGAGATGAAATGCCTCTAAGAACTGCTGGTGCTGCATATTACAAGGCAAAGGCAAGAGGGAAATTATACCCGCATGTTAGCGGTGTTGCAATGAATCCAGTCGACCACCCTCACGGTGGAGGAAACCATCAGGCTGTTCACGGACCGAATTCGGTTGCCCGTGGAACTCCACCTGGTGCTAAAGTTGGTATTATTGCGCCAAGAAGAACCGGTAGAGGCCGTGGAAAGAAAGTTTGAGGTGATTATGTATGGCACGAAAGAAGAAGAAGTCCTTTATGACCCCAAAGGCCAGTCGAAGAAAAGCAAGAAAGCGCTTGTCTACAACAACTGGCCGTGTCAAGAAAGAATTTACCTACCGTGGATATACCATGGAAGAATTATCACAAATGGAACTTTGGCCTTCTGAAGGATCCGACAATTCCATAATCGAATTGTTACCTTCAAGAGCCCGAAGATCCATAGGTCGTGGTATGTCTGTGGAAAACGAACATTTCCTAGGTAGAGTAAGAAGAAACAGCTCCAAAACTGTAAGAACCCACAGAAGAGATATGCCAATTCTACCCGAATTTGTTGGTCGAAGAATCGCAATTCACAACGGGCAGAATTTCGTTGAACTTGATGTCAAGCCAGAAATGATTGGACATTATCTTGGTGAATTCGCTCTAAGCAGAAAGAATGTGGCCCACAGCGGCCCAGGTGTAGGTGCTACCCGTTCATCAAAGCACGTAGCATTGAAGTGAGGCGAGATATATGGCAAAGCAAAGACAAATGGATCGCAGAACCAAGAGGAGACAACTTCCTCAGAAAGGTTTCACTCAATTATTACAAGGAAGTAGAATTGCTTCAGCAAGAGCAGTCAATGTTGACATGCACGTAAAGCATTGTTTTGAAGTATGCAGAGCAGTTAAGAACATGACTGCTGGAAGCGCAATTGATTACTTAAATGAAGTTTTGAGAATTGACTCAGACAGGGCAGACATTAGAAGAAAAGCAGTTGCAATACCTTTCAGATTAGGTAGTGGGAATAAGAAGCGCAAGCGAAGCGGGCCTTCAATGGTCGGTCATCGAAAAGGTGGCGTTGGACCAGGTAGATACCCAGTAAAAGCTTCAAAAGCGATAATCAAACTGATTCAAAGTGCTATGGATAATGCGCGACATCAATACGAAGATATCGATGCTGAAGAAATGGAAATTACCCACATCGCTGCACATAGAGGCCAAATCCGCAGAGGATGGATTCCTCGTGCTAGAGGACGTGCAACACCGTCTAACCATTATCAAGTTAATTTGGAAATATTCCTAGAAGACTTCAACACAGTTGAAGATGAATTGGAGGATGAATTCTGAGGTGAATATCATGAGTGGAAAACAAAGTGTACTTAGAACAATTGTCAACAGAAATGTCGAAAGGCAACTGGTCAAGGAATTCTTGATGGAAAATACCAAATCAGCAGGATTTGGTGGATTAACTATCAACAGGACTCCAAATGGAACTAGTGTCGAGATTAGAGCAGAAAAGCCAGGAAGAGTAATTGGTAAGCGTGGAAAGATCATCAACGAACTGCAAAAGAGATTAAACGATGAATTTGAATTGTTCAATCCAAGACTTTCAGTTGAAGAAGTAGAAGATGCTACCCTAAATGCTCAAGTAATGGCGCAGAAAATTGCCTCAGCTCTTGAGCGTGGATGGTATTATCGAAGAGCCGGAGCATCAGCCGCGGTCAATATTATGGAAGCAGGCGCAAGAGGAGTAATTGTTACCGTTGCTGGTAAATTAACTGGCGCAAGAAATCGAACTCAGAAATTTATTCTAGGTCACGTAAAGTATTGCGGTGAAACAGCATTGCAGTTCATGGATAGAGGTTATGCAGTAGCTGTAAAGAAATTAGGAACAATTGGTGTAACTGTACAAATCATGCGTAAGGGAATCAAACTACCCCACGAAATCAGTGTCTTTTCAGAGGAAGAACTTCGTATAAGGGCTGATTCTGAAACTGCAGAAGTAGAAGTTGTCGAGGAGGCTAGCGAATGAGCTACGTATCTAACAGAGAGATTGCCGCCATGAGCGCAGAAGCAAGAGATGCCCGTCTTCTTGAACTTCAAGAAGAACTCCTTCAATTACGCGCAGAGAAATCACTAGGTGGTACTCCTGCAAGTATCGGTGCTTACAAAGCAACCAGAAGAAGTATAGCTCGATTAAAGACGCACATGAATAACGACTGAATAACAAGCACAAAGGAGACTGAACACAAATGAGCGGAATCTGTAAAGGTTGTGGATTACCAGATGAATTATGTGTATGTCAGGAGATTGCAAAGGAACAACAATGCGCGATTTTGTCAACAGATAGAAGAAGATACGGAAAAATAGTAACTAAAGTAGAGGGTTTGGAGGATTCAGCGATAGATATCAATCAATTAGCTAAACTACTCAAAAATAAATGCGCTGCAGGTGGAACGGTAAAAGGACGAACAATCGAATTACAAGGAGATCACAAGAAAAAAGCAGCATTAGTACTCAAAAATAACGGATTTAATGTGGAGGTGAGATAAGATGAATGTATACAACAATAACTGGTTAGGCAAGACTCTTAACGTAATTTCTTCACAAGATAATACACTTGTTGGAAGACAAGGTATGGTTATTGATGAGTCACAAAAAACTATCACCATAAAAGAAGATGAAAAGATAGTAAAACTCGGTAAAGCGAGTATCAAATTCACGATTACAGACAGCGATCTTGTAATAGATGGGAAAATGGTTGGACAACGCCCTGAAAATAGAGTCCACCGAAAATATAGGATGGCTTGATACCATGCGAGATATAGGAATAGATGTAAGACCACCCACTGGTGAGTGGGACGGAGACCAAAACTGCCCATTTTATGGAAGCCTACGCCTTAGAGGACAAGTTCTCGAAGGTACAGTTTCTAAAATAGGCATGCAGAAAACGATTACCTTAGAGAGAAATAACGTAAGATACATGCAAAAGTATGAGCGATTCGAAAAGCGCACTAGTATAGTATCAGCCCATTTACCATCTTGCATCGGTGATGTTAACATCGGCGATTCAGTCAAAGTAATGGAATGCAGACCACTTTCAAAGACGGTCTCATTTTGCGTTGTTGAACTAAACGGAGGTGAGGCTTGATGCGTGGAATCGCAGGAAAGCAGACCAGAGGTCTACCAACCGCAGCAAGGCTACATGTTGCGGACAATACAGGTGCTAAAATAGTTCAAATTGTCAATATCTTGAAACTTGGTGGTACCATGAGGAGATATCCAGCAGGCGGCGTAGGCGACCTTGCTAAGGTATCAGTCAAGAAAGGAACACCAGACACTCGCAGACAAATGTTCAATGCGGTTATTATCCGACAGAGACGCCCGTTCCGCAGAGTTGACGGTACATGGGTTCAATTCGAAGACAACGCTTGTGTCATTACCAACGAAAAAGGCGATGTACAAGGGTCGGATATCAAAGGTCCGGTTTCTAGAGAGGCAGCAGAACGCTGGCCACGTATTGCAGCGAATGCAAAACAAATCGTTTGAGGTGATAGTATGGTAAAGAGTATGAAACCAGGAAAACAAAGAAAAGCCCATTTCAATGCAGCAATGCACGAAAAGCGTAAAAGGCTTTCAGCTAGACTACAACTTGAGAAACCCGATGCTAGATTCGATGGTGTTAGAACCGTTACCGTTAGAGTTGGCGACACCGTAAAGGTAGTTCGCGGTGACTTATCCAATGGTGGTAAGCGACACGGCGGTAAAAGAAATGCTGAACCATTAACAGGTTCAGTAATCAAGATAGATTCAAACAAAGGCAGACTGTACATTGAAGGTGCAAAAGCCAGCAAATCAGATAACAAGGAGGAAGCAGTACCGGTCAATGCTTCAAATGTTGTCGTAGTAAGATTGGACGAGACAGACAAATACCGAGTCCAACAATTAACCGGAAACAGGAGTTGAATTAAATGGGAAGCACTAATCACATGAAGCGTTTGGCAATGCCACGAAGTTGGCCACTACCTCGTAAGACCTCTATTTGGGTAACTAAGGCAGCACCTGGTGCACACGCACTTGAACTTTGTATGCCAGTTGTTGTAGTTATTCGAGATATTCTTGGATATGCAAAATCGACTAGAGAAGTCAGACACATCCTGCATAACAATCTTGTTTCTATTGACGGAAGAATCTGTAAAGATTCTAGAAGAGGCGTTGGATTCATGGATGTCTTAACACTGGGAGAGGAAAACTACCGTTGTATAGTGGATCGAAAAGGTATTCTTCGATACAGACAAATTTCCAAGAAAGAAGCTGGAACTAAAGTTTGCCGAATTAATGGAAAAACCACAATTAAAGGTGGAAAAACACAACTTCATCTGCACGACGGGAGAAATATACTGACCGATGATGCTGCAGAATACAACACAGGCGATTCATTAGTTCTTGCACTTCCGTCTCAGGAAATAAAAGAACACATTCGTTTCTCAGATGGCATAAAGTGCTATCTGACTGGTGGTGCTCACGTTGGTGAATTCGCTGAAGTTTCAGAGTACATCGTTAAGCGTTCAAGTATGCCTAACGAAGTCCAATTTGCCGACTTTGGCACTGTAATGTCAAATGTTTTTGCTATTGGCAGTCAAAAATTACCTTCTACTGAGGTGGTTGAATGAGTGAGTCAGCAAACCCTATGATGATGCCAAGAATCTCAAAAGTTTGCGTAAACATTGGTGTTGGCGAAGGTGGAGACCGATTGTTAAATGCTGAAAATGTACTAGAAATGGTTACAGGCGTTAAACCTCAAAGAACACTTGGTAAAATTCAAAATCGTGATTTAAAAGTAAGAGTTGGAGCACCAATTGGTTGCAAGGCAACCATTCGTAGCGGTGAAAAAATCAAACAATTTTTGACCGATGCTTTCTCATGTCGAGAGAATGTTATCCCGTCATGGAACTTCGATAGAGAAGGTAACCTTTCCTTTGGTGTTAGAGATTATACTGATTTCCCAGGTCAAAAGTATGACCCAGACATCGGTATTTTCGGCATGGATATCAATGTAGTTCTTGAAAGGCCTGGTCATAGAATCAGCCGCAGAAGAAGAGCCAAGAGTAAGATTCCAATTAAGCACAAAGTTACGGCTGATGAATCAAGGACTTGGTTCGCTGAAAATTATAATATCAAAATTTTGGAGGAGTGAAAATGGCAAGAGATCACGGAGAAAGAATTGGACGAACGCTCGGTTGCAGAAGATGCGGAAGACGTCGTGGAATGATTAGAAGACACGGTCTAAGGCTATGCCGACAATGTTTCAGAGAAGTAGGACCTGAGATAGGGTTCAAAAAGATGAGTTGAGGAGGAATATAGATGCAAATTGATCCATTAAATGATGCACTGATAAAGATGTACAACGCAGAGCAAGCAGGTAAGTTCAATGTAGAACTTACTCCAGCATCCAAACTCTTAGGAAATGTACTGGAAATCATGCAAAAATCAGGCTATGTAGGCCCAATAGAAAGAACAGAAGATGGTCGTGGCGGACGCTACACTGTTGAATTACGCGGCGCAATCAACAGATGTGGGACCGTTAAACCAAGACACAGCGTTAGAAGGCTAGATTACGAGCAATGGGAAACCAGATATTTACCTGCGCAAGATTTCGGTCTTTTGATTCTAACAACAAACTCAGGAGTAATGCATCATTATGATGCAAAGGATGCAAGAATAGGTGGCAAATTGCTGGCCTATGTTTATTGAGGTGAATAAAATGGTAAAAATCGACAGAATCGAACACATCGTAACCATCCCTGAAGGCGTAACAGCCGATAACAGTGAAGATGGCGTCGTTAGTATCACAGGGCCAAAAGGCTCCTTGAGTAGACAATTTACAAATCCAAGTGTGAGCATACTCCAAGAATCGGGTTCACTAATTGTCAGAACAGATCTTCCTAGGAAGAAAATGAAAGCTTTGGCTGGTACATGGAACGCTCACCTCAACAACATGATCAAAGGCGTTACTGATGGTTTCAAGTATAATTTGAAAGCCTTCTATTCCCACTTTCCGATGACTTTGGAAGTAAAGGGCGCAGAATTTATTGTCAACAATTACTTTGGTGAAAAAGTACCTCGCAGAGCAGATATTCTAAGCGGTGTTGAGGTCAAAGTCAGCAATAAAGTCGAAGTTGTAGTGACTGGTATTGATAAAGAAAATGTCGGACAAACTGCAGCCAATATTGAACGTTGTACAGTTGTTAAGAACAGAGACAGAAGAGTATTCCAAGACGGCATATATCTTCTAGGTAAGGAGTGATATAAATGTCAGATAATTACGAAGATATGACTGTTGCAGAACTAAAAGCGTTGCTTAAGGAAGCAGGCTTGAGAGTTTCAGGGAAGAAATCAGAGTTAATCGAGAGATTGACTGAAAATCATGATGCTCCTGAAGAATCTGAAGTCGCTGAACAAGCCGTAGAAGAAGTTGTCGAAACTACTGATGACTCTGCAGAAGATGTTGAGGAAGACGATTGGGATGACGATGATTGGGACGACGAGGAAGATGAAGGCCATGTTGCAAAACAAAAGCCAGTCTTGTCAGATGAAATGAAGATTGCACTTGCACTTAGAGTGGAGCAAAAGAAGAAAACTCCAGCATTCAAGAGAACCGAGTGGTTCCGTTACAAGAGATTATCTCGCTCTGGATGGAGAGCACCTCACGGTATGGACAATAAGCAACGCCGCAATTACAAATACCGAAGTTCCCTAGTAAGAGTCGGCCATGGAAAAGTTGCCGCTGCTAGAGGACTTCACCCATCTGGATTTAGAGAAGTCATGGTTCACAATACAGGCGATCTTGAAATTATAGATCCTGAAACAGAAGCTGCTAGAGTCGGCAAGACAGTCGGTGGTAGAAAGCGTGAACAAATTTATTCACGTGCTGATGAGTTAGGAATCCGTGTGCTTAACCGAAGGAGGGATGTGTGATGCAAATTACCAATCAAAAGAGGCTTGCAGCAAGGCTACTAAAGTGTGGAGTAAACCGAGTTTGGGTCAATCCAGATTACGTCGACCAAGTTGCAGCAGCAGTTCAAACTGATGATATTAGAGAATTTATTGATGAAGGCTGGATTAGAGCCAAGCCTGTCAAAGGAACATCTAGAGCCAGAGCAAGAATGCGATTAGAGCAGAAGCGCAAAGGCCGAAGAAAGGGTCAAGGTAAGCGCGCTGGTTCAGCAAACGCTAGAAATCCAAAGAAATCCCGCTGGATGAGAACCATCAGATCTCAAAGAAGAGTTTTGAAAGACTATCGTGAAGATGGAACAATCGAAGCATCTCAGTATAGAAAGTACTACTTGAAAGCCAAGGGAGGATCATACCGATCTATCGCACACATGCGTTCACAGATGACCCTTGAAGGTATAACTCTCAAAGGAGGCGATGAGTGATGAAAGGTACACGACGTAGATCCGTATTCAGGAGAAGAGAATCTGGTCAAACAGATTATCACAGAAGACTAAAGTTGCTAAGAGGCAAAAAAGCCCGAGCAGTGGTTAGAGTATCTAATACACGGGTAACTTGTCAGATGGTAAACTGGTCAGCAGGAGGCGATTTAGTATTGGCTACTGTTACCGGTTCAGACCTTGCTAAGAAATTCGACTGGCCGGAAGATTTCTCTCAGAAATCTGTTCCTGCGTGTTACTTGACTGGTTTTGCTTTGGGTAAGGCTGCAATGGCACAAGGCTGTACAGATGCAGTCCTGGATATCGGACTTGCTGGCAGCACCCCGGGTGGTAGAGTATTTTCCGCGCTAAAGGGTATGGTCGATGCAGGAATGGACATTCCACACAGTGATGCAGTACTTCCTGAAGAAAACCGAATTAACGGTGAACACATTTCCGACAAAGTTTCTGCTGCAGTAGAATCGACAAAAACTAAGATAGAGGGGGCATATTAATGACAGAAGAACAACAAAAAATGGCGCCTGGTTTGATTCAGGCATTTAATCCTGAAGAGTCTGAAGAGCCTACTGATGGCCGAAGAAGAGGCAGGAATCAAGATGACCCAATCATGAATTTGAGATCTTGGACTCCTCGTACTCGTTTAGGTAACGCAGTAATGGCTGGTCAAATAATAACTTTTGAACAAGCACTTGCCTCTAACCTTCCAATTAGAGAAGTTGAAGTTGTCGACGCATTAATTCCTAATCTCGAAGATGAAATTATCAAGGTAAACATGGTTCAAAGAATGACTGACAGCGGTCGACGTGTAAGATTCAACGTCATGGCGTGTGTTGGTAATAAAGATGGCTATGTAGGGCTAGGTATGGCTAAAGCCAAAGAAGTCTCTCAAGCCATCAGAAAAGCAATCACAGCCGCTAAATTAAACATTATCAGCGTACAAAGAGGTAATGGTTCTTGGGAATCATCATCAGGTCCAGGTACCTCAGTTCCGTTCAAGATTAACGGTCGCTCTGCATCCACAAGGGTAACCTTGATGCCGGCGGCGAACGGTAAAGGTCTAGTTATTGGAGAAACCGGTAAAAAAGTCTTAGATCTTGCAGGAATTACCGATGTTCTTTCTCGTACTAAGGGTCAAACCAGAACAACTATCAATTATGCTGCTGCAACATTTAATGCACTAAAGAATTTGAATACTACTAGGCTCTCCAAGGTTCAAAGAGAGAAACTTTTCATCAATAAAGGGAGGATGTTTGAATGAGTTGGATAGTTGTTAGAGTAAGAAGCAATGTCAATGTTGAGCGCTCCATTAGGGAAACTATGGATTACCTAAATTTGACGAAGGTCAACCATGCTGTAATCATTCCTGAAAATGATCAATATCGTGGTATGCTACAAAAGGCAAAAGACTACATCACGTGGGGAGAAGCTACCGAAGCAACAGTCGAAAAGATGCTTGCTGAGCGTGGCAGAATGTCCGGAGACTCTCCTTTGACTGATGATATTGTCAAAGATTCAACTGATTTCAAGAATATTTCAGATTTCGCTAAATCCGTTACTTCAGGAGATTCAAAAGTAAAAGATGTTCCAGGTTTGAAGAGAGTTTTCAGATTACACCCACCAAGAGGCCCTAAAGGCTGGGGTGGAATCAAGCGTTCTTTCGTTATTGGTGGAGCACTTGGTGCAAGAGGCGATGAAATCAACTCATTGGTTGATAGGATGATTTGAGGTGAAAGAATGGGAATAAAAGCAAACAAACATCGTGGAAGAAACCGCTACCACGGTCGTGGCAAAAAAGCCGGAAGAGGTGCTGGAAAGCGAGGAGGTCGTGGTCTTGCAGGTATCAACAAGCACAGAGTCATGACCAGAATCAAGTATATGCCAAAACATTGGGGTATGCACGGCTTTAATCGGCATCCGTCTCTCAGAAACGTCAACACCACAGTTAACGTTGGACAACTTGAAGACTTAGCCGGTGATGGTGATTCAGTCAACCTAACAGAAATGGGTATTGATAAGCTACTAGGTAGCGGAAGAATTTCTAAAGCCATAACAGTTACTGTATCTGAAGCAAGTGCAAAAGCTACAGAGAAGATCGAAGCAGCTGGCGGTTCATTGAACATGGATGAGGAAGACTGGGACGAATTTGAAGAAGAGTGAATCATAAGGTGGGATAACAATGAAACATAAGCCAATACCATGGGCAATAGCACTGACAGGAGTACTATATTTCGGTCTGCTTATTTACTGGCAGTCTGATGAACTTTCCAGTG
>CAXHFO010000039.1:0-10680 GCA_964015895.1 uncultured Candidatus Poseidoniales archaeon | reverse complement strand
GTTATGATTACTCATTAGCGATTGATTCCAATGATCACCTGCACGTGACCTACTATGACAACTGGCCCAGGTACAATCTTGAATATATGACCTATGATGGCTCTTCTTGGAGCACACCGGTCTCGCTCGACAGCACAGATAACGTCGGCAGGGACTCCTCATTAGCGATTGATTCCAATGATAACCTGCATGTGACCTATCTTGACGTCACCAATAACAATCTTGAGTACATGATGCACGATGGTACCTCATGGAGCATACCTGTCACACTCGACAGCACAGATGTCGTCGGCTGGGACTCCTCATTAGCGATTGATTCCAATGATAACCTGCACGTTACCTATTTTGATTACTCTTATTCCAATCTTGAGTACATGACCTATGATGGCACTTCTTGGAGCACTCCGGTCTCAATCGACAGTGGAATTAACGTCGGCAGGGACTCCTCATTAGCGATTGATTCCAATGATAACCTCCACGTGACCTATTATGATGAAACCAATGGCAATCTTGAGTACCTTACCTATAGTGGCTCTTCTTGGAGCACACCGGTCTCGCTCGACAGCACAAACAACGTCGGCTTGGACTCCTCATTAGCGATTGATTCCAATGATAACCTGCATGTGACCTATTATGAGTACACAAAAACCACTCTAGAGTACCTGACCTATGATGGCTCTTCTTGGAGTACACCGGTCTCGCTCGACAGCGAAGATAATGTCGGCCAGGATTCCTCATTGGCGATTGATTCCAGTGATAAACTGCATGTGACCTATCTTGATGCTGGTGACGGCAGTTCACAGACCTATGCCAATCTTGAGTATATGACCTATGATGGCTCTTCTTGGAGCACACCAGTCTCGATCGACAGCACAGATGACGTCGGTGAGATGTCCTCATTAGCGATTGATTCCAATGATAATCTGCATGTGACCTATCTTGATTTTGATAATGACAATCTTGAGTACATGACCTACAGCAATGATTCAGACAGTGATGGAGTTGTCAACATTGATGATGCCTTCCCATTCGACTCCTCTGAATCCGTTGATACAGACAACGACGGAACTGGCGACAATGCCGATACTGATGATGACGGTGACGACGTTCTCGATGTAGACGATGCTTTCCCACTTGACCCAAGCGAATCTGAAGACACGGATGATGATGGAACTGGTGATAATGCCGATACAGATGACGATGACGATTCAGTTCTCGATGTGGATGACGCCTTCCCACTTGACTCCTCTGAATCCGTGGATACGGACAACGACGGAACTGGCGACAATGCCGACACTGATGATGACGGTGACAACGTTCTCGATGTAGACGATGCTTTCCCACTTGACCCAAGCGAATCTGAAGATACGGACAACGACGGAACTGGCAACAATGCCGACACCGATGACGACGGAGATAACGTGTCGGATGCAGACGATGCTTTCCCACTTGATCCAACCGAATCCGTAGATACAGACAACGACGGAACTGGCGACAATGCCGATACTGACGACGATGACGATTCAGTTCTCGATGCAGATGACGCCTTCCCACTTGACCCAACCGAATCTGAAGACACGGATAACGACGGAACTGGCGACAATGCCGATACTGACGACGATGACGATTCAGTTCTCGATGCAGATGACGCCTTCCCACTTGACCCAACCGAATCTGAAGACACGGATAACGACGGAACAGGAAACAATGCAGACACAGATGATGACGGAGATAACGTTCTCGATATAGACGATGCTTTCCCACTTGATTCGACTAAATCTAAAGATACTGTTTCCGACGAGGATTCATCGCTTCCAGGCTTTACAGGAGTACTGGCAACACTTAGCTTGCTTGGTGCAGTATTTATTCGTCGTAATGAGTGAACGTGATCGCCGATAAGCAGGTTCTGATGTAGAGACCTCGGTAATCGAAAGTTTACACCGTCTCTTGTGGGTCGATACAGACAACCGACATATCATTCCCATGAAATCGCAAGGGTTCTAACAAACCCCTCAAGACATTATGGAGGAGTACAATGGGTGTTCAGTCCCCCAGTACACTGCCTACCCATCAATGAGATGTCTGTTGGATGGGTATTGCATGGGTTAAAATGAGGTTTGGAGTGAAGTATAAAATCAAGAATTTGATCGAAGTTCAAATCTCTCACTAGAGATCGACCCACTCATTCGTCCATGGGAGCAAAGAACCGATTTCAGATATCCGATGTATGCAGAAGGTCTACGGCGCGCTTTTGACATGGTAAAGGGACTCAATTTACCGATTATTGTTACTGAAAACGGTGTTGCGGATGATGATGATGATATGCGACCAGAGCATATTCGAGCCAACAACGAAGAGTTCCTTATGCCAGACGGTCGTCGCATTTTCTTGCTTGCTCGTGGCCGATTGGTCAATCTCGCTGCAGCAGAAGGCCATCCATCAGAAGTCATGGACATGTCCTTTGCAAACCAGTTCCTTTCACTTTGCCGTTTGGCCAAAGAAGGTGGTTCGATGGGCAAAGAAGTGTACGACATTGCCACAGAACAAGACCAAGAACTTGCACCAACGAAACTCGAAACGCTCGGTTTCAGTATCGATGTCTTGACCGATGCACAACTTGCCTACCTTGACGACTACACCGTCGGCACATGATTTCCACCAACGGATTTCTCAAAGGTCAAGGCTAAGCATCAGCGGCCACTGGACGATGTGTGGCTGAAGCAACAAATCTATCCATTTTCGAATGGTTTTGTGTTGTTATCATTCTTTTTGCCGCCATTTCATTGCAATCCTCAACCGAACCAATCGAAACTGAACAGCCGAATCAACTTGAATCAATGACCGGTGTGATTGAACTTTCAACTCGCTCTGCGATGGATGCCTTTGGCTTGACTGATTTCAAGATAGGAGCAATTGCTAGCGTCAATCTCACTTCGCAAAAAGTCACCGCAGAACCTTGCAGTGAGTGTTCAAATCAACTAACTGGTATCGAAATGACGGGGGATGTGGTAATTACCAATCTGCTTGATTCAAACAACAGACAAGGAAGGGTTGAAGCAACGATACAATTCACCCATTTGTATGAATTAACAGCCAAATCTTTCCTGATGCAGGAATGGTTTCTCATCGAGTGGGATTCAGGAGATTCAAATTCATCTGTGCAAATTTACATCCATCATGATCCGCCTCGATGGCATCCCGAAACCTCGTCGCTCCCCTCTTCTTTTGTCGAGACCGATGACGGCTTTATGTCGAGATCCGGTTCAGAAGTTGTCGTTCAAGATTCACAGGACAACACGCAATTGATTCGTGCTTGTTTGCCAGACAGTTTTCTTTGCCGAGCCTCATCACCGGACGCCGTTTTGGTTGCCAAATACGGGCCACTAACGCCTCCCGCCGTCGTTCAAACTCCACTCGAGTGGCAGCAACAGAATCATTCAAACGTGAGTGGAATTCCTGAGGATTCAAGTTTTGCTCAAGAACTCATGTTGTTGGGAGACGAACGGAATACAACTTCAAGTTGGTGCCCGACCTCATATGACGACTCCATCGCATCGATATCTTACCAGCACATTGAACAGAATGTATCTCTGGCTCCACTTTCGGCTTTGTTGTTTGCTACAGCATCAATTCAACCTCTCTTTACTCCAAGTGGTGAAGTATGGACTGAAACTGCGTTTGGGGAGACTCATTGTTCATCTTTGATGTCTCTAGAGGGCTCTATAAACTTTGGAATTTATTCAAAAAACAGTATTTAGGGGGCCCAAAACTGTTTAATGCTTTCGTTCTTTCGAATGTCCATGAAAAAAGTCATTGCAACTGTTGTCACCGCTCTACTTGTTCTGTTGACCGCATCTCCAGTTGTCGCTAATTCACTCACCCCAAATACTCACTCGCCGGCGAACAATGATATTCTCAGTATCGATGCTTATGTGACAACGAAGTTCACTTCTGTTGGGGATTCGATTGAAATTTATGCACTCACAATGGGTCATTCTGGTACTCCGCAATCGACCAACACGGTCGTCACTGCTGACATTGTTCATTATCCAGAAAACGACCCACTTGGAATAATTACTCAAGGCGAGATACCGAGCAATCCAGTCGTCGTTGACACCGTCGTGCTTACGCCATCTGGTTTGCATGAAGATGATCCCTCAATCATGAAATGGGAGGGCGATTATACCGTTCCTCTCGATGCATTGGGTGGTGTGTACGGTGCCAGCATTACCGTTGAAGAGTCCGGTGTTCAAGCAACAGACAACCCAACGCAAGTTCCTGAAAAAGTCATTTCGGAAATTGAAGAAGTTCTCCAAACAGTAGATACAACATGGGATTCGGCCAATCCCACCATGGAGATGAAGGCGGTTTTCGATAATCTCAATTCGTCCGGTAACTCCCTTAGTGGTGGATGGACAGAATTTGTAGAAGACGCAACAGCTCAGCCGGGATTTGGTGACAGTGCCCAGTTGTGGAACAACATGATTTCAGCCGGTTACAACAATCCCTCCTACGATTTAGAAGACGGGGCACAATTTTTGGAAGCGTTAATGGAATTTTTGGATTCTGATGATTTAGATGCTGGAATGGCTTTCCTAACGGGGTTGTTTGTCTACGGCAATGAATTCCCTCTACCACGAACCGTCAACGATTTTGGTCCAATGGCCGATTACATCTCCACTTTTGACCCGATTGAAAATTTCACTCGATTTTCAGGAACCGAGAACTTTTCTGCAGCATACGACGCAATGCTTGGAAGCAATGAGTGGGATGCTATGAGCAACGCTCTAGACAATCTCTCGAACAACACGATGGTGTTTGAATCGTTCCAAACCGTTCTGCGAAACATTGCTCTGTTATCGGTCTCTACACATCCTGATGCCATCATTGCCGGATTTGAAGCGTGGATTGAACCTCTCACGGGTGATGATTATGACAACATGACACCGTTCCAAAAACTCGTTGTCAGTTGGTCACAGATGGATGTAACCATTTCAGACCTTGACGGTGATGATTTTCCTGATGAAGTTCTTTGGGAATACGAGTTGTTGTTGAACACATCTGAAGGTTTGCAATGGCAAGCAAAGATGGACACTTCTTATCCACATGTTGGTGACGGATTTGATGATTTCAATGGATTTGATGTTGAGTTATTGGCAATCCTCAAAGATACTGTAGAAGACCCAGCATGGGAACAGGTTGGAGATGCAGTGAATGAGTTTGGCTCTTGGGCATCCAATGCCTCTTTCGACCGTGAACTTCAATGGGAATACGATTACGGTGATGAAGAAGATGAAGATGATGACGATAGTGGAGATTCTGGAGACGAAGAATCGGAAGAAGATTCTTTCCAGTACGTTGTTTTTGATGACCTTCATCCTATGCAGACATCCATGCTCAACAAACACATTTTGGACCTTGGGTTTGAACTCACGATAGACGGTCCATGGGATTTACAAACCGATTATCCAAACGACTTCAACATGACTGTTACCGATTCGACCAACGATGAAACCAATGTTGTTCTTAGTAGAGATCCAGATGGTCACAACCGATACTTCGGCCGATTTACTGCAGAATCATTGGGAGAGAATACATACAATTTCAGTCAACCCTTGGTAGCATACAGACCGGCTTGCGCCGATCAAGGTTGCACAGTAGAATCTTCTCGTCTTGAAATTAACAGCCTGCGTCCGGGCCTTCTCGAAGATATGACAACAGAGGTGAACGATGAGATATTCCTTGTTTCAGCCATTGGCGTTCTCGTGAATCAATCTGAGACCACCCTTGTCAATCAACCCTACTTTGTAGAATCCACCACCTACGATGCGGTATTGGGTGCCTTAGATGGAGCCGAAATTGATAGCGCAGTACTGCGTATTTCACCGGGCCTAGCTGAATCAGCCGTTTCGACCTTGTCTCCCGAAGGAGATTTAGAAATCTCTTCACAGTCCCCTTCGACTCTTCGTGCAGTTTATTCAGGCAACGATGTTGATGGTCAACTTTCGGTAACCGTTGAACCGCGTCAAGAAGACAGAGAAGGAACCGATATGACCGATGATATGGGGTCTTTCCAGGGAGAATTAACTTTGGACGGAGATGCATACGGTTGGGATGCTTCTTCTGAATTATCAAATCAAGTCTCTCCTTCAAACCGAGGTGTTGCGTTGATTACCACCAGTGGAACGACAAACGAAGGATTGGAGTTTAGTTTTTCAAATGAAATGCCACTACCAGGCAGTCCGGCATGTACGATGTCTACTGGTTTAATGGAAGGTGATTCTGAGGTTAAACTGAAAATGTCAACTCTGCCTTATTATTACCAAGCAGATGAAGATGATTCATATTCACGAGTTGAATACAATCATACCGACCTTCTCTCACTCTCTATTGATTGGGGCGATGGGACGACGACGAATGTGCAGTTAACCGGGCAACAAGTACTCATGTTGGAAGAAGTTCATTCCTACTCTTCTTCGGGAGTGAGCGATACACATTCTATTGATGTAAACTATGAATTTGAGAATGGCATCTATTATACTCATCAGTTCGTTTTCAAGGAATACAATGGATTTGAAAATTCAGATGAGGATGGAAATGTATACTACGAAGGCGAACTTAGTACCAATGAAGAGTGGAGATACTGCGAATTGAATAAACCTGAACAACAGGCTACACCAAGTGCGCCAATTATCAACGAATTTATCACGAATGGACCTTTTGAAGTAGTGACTCAATATGTTGGGACCTCCGATGAAGACGGGAAATCTAATATTTCTATAGTGCCATCACACACAGGAGCCTACGTGAGCATTGTACAATCGAAGCATGTTCGAGCATCTGACGGTGAAACACTAACTGGAATTGGACTTAACTTTGGACTTGCGACAACCGGAGCGATTGAAATTCTTGGAATGGATGTTCTTGGATACTTTTCCGGTTTGCCGGTTTATGCTGCGAACAGCACCGATTCTATGCAATCGATTCAAATTCAGACACAAGGAATGAACGACAGACACAAGACGACTGTTGGACATATGCCACTTGATTTGTCGGTTCCATTCCCGGACATGGATGAGATTTGGAATGTCGAGCCATCGACCCAAGACCTCGAGTTTAATGTTGGTGAATCTTCCCGAACAGTTCAGATTGACAACAGCATCCCTCTTTCACTGATTGGTGTTGTTTCGATTAAGGCTGATTCTGAATGGGAAACCACAACTTCAGACACATTAACCCCTCTTGGCGTGCATTTTGGAATGGTATTAACCAACCCAGAAAGCCTTGACCTCACCGGTCTTCTCGGACCGGGACAAACCACAAATGTTGCTCTGGATGCATCACTTGACCCTGCCTCAAGAATACTAGCAGTTGCTTCTCCTTCACACGGTTTTGATCCTTCAACGATTGATTTCTCGACAATCACTGAAGCGTTTTCAAATGAACTTCTGCGACCCATTACCGACTGGCCAGGTGTAGAGACTGAAATGAACAAAATTTGTGAGTCTCTCTCCTATTACACGATTAGTGAATGGCAGGAATCGACAATGTCCGAACAAAAGTTATTGAAAATAGATATTGAACATGAATCCGATACTGGAGAATATGAGGGTACCTCGTTCATCATCAATACCGATACATCCAAATTGATTGAAACTGCGACCGGTCAAGTTATTTCTCAATACCAGACATCAAGCTCTTCCCCTTCAGAACACAATCGAGAGACGGTTCAATACGACCTCACAAACCTCAATGATGGTGGATATGAATTTTACACAGGTTCGAACATGAATTCGTCAGTTAATTTTGATTTGCAAAATGACCACAATGAACCCGAAATTGACTTTAAAGAATCACAAGACAGATGTGGAGAAGGTGATAGGTTAGATGATGAATCGGTCGTTTCTGATTTGTTTGATGAATACTTCACAAGATTCAGTACAATTGCATGGGGGCAGGGGACGAGTGCTGATTTGCAGATGCCTCACCTTTCCTCGCCAGTTTCGGACTATACCGTGATTGGAATTGCTCAACAAGGCTCTGGAGAAACGGCAAAGGTGGTTTCTGGTTTCAATTTCATCTCTTCGCAAGTGAATCCAGAGCCACCACAGATGGAGAACTTGTCCCTTGTCTTCACACCAACAGACCCAAATCCTGGAGACGTTGTTTTGCTGACAATTACCGATGAATCAAACAATCCGGTCGAGGGGCTTTCGATTATTCTCACTCAAAACAACTCGACAATGGCAAGTTTGCTTTCAAGTGAAACCGGTCAAGCCTCGTTTGAGATTCCTCTTGGAGACACCAAGATTTCGGTTTCAGGAGGCCAATACTATCCGTTTGAAATCACCATCACCGTAACTGAGAATCAATCAGGAAACGATACCGGTTTACCAGGCGATGTTGATGGAGATGGCTATGGTGACTCTTTGGATGCATTCCCGAATGACCCGAATGAATGGCTCGACACAGATGGCGATGGGGTTGGAGACAATGCCGATCAAGACGATGATGGTGATGGTTTGAAAGATATTGAAGAATATCTGTTTAGCCCTGCTACCGACCCGCTCAAAGTAGATACCGATGGAGATGGTTATTGTGACGGTTCCATCGATGTTGTACCGGATTGTGTTTCTTCCGATGCTTTCCCAACCGATGCATCTGCTTGGAACGACACCGACAGTGACGGTCTTCCAGATGATATTTCTGGAATCTCAACAACGAATTTGGTTGAAGATTCAGACGATGATAACGACGGATGGACCGACATCGATGAGAACAATTGCGGTACAGACGCTTTGGATGTAAATTCAATTCCACTCGACACCAACGGTAACGGAATTTGCGATTCAATGGATGACGACTTAACCGTTCCTGATGACACTCAAAACGATGCTTCGGGAGAAGAAGATTCCACTGCTGATTCGACTCAAAGTTCCAATGGTGCCATCGTTGTTGGAACAGGTATCGGTCTCATTGCTCTCGCTGTTGTGAGCGTCTTGTTCTTACTGCGGTCTCGTAGCAGTGACCCGATGATTGATGATGAGCAATTTACCAAGGAAGAAATCTTGTTTGAGGAATTTGCCAATCAAGTCAGCAATCCACCATCCCGGCCGCCGCTTAATGCAGTCGGTGAGATGTACGACGGTTATGAAGCAATTGAATTCCCAAAGAATTCACAAAAATGGTTTTACCGCGACCCTCAAACAGGACAATGGGTAGAGTGGACATAATCTCCTCCCATTTCGAGGCGGTTAAATGGTAGATAATCGGGCCAAGATTGCAATTTTGGCAGTCTTATGCATCCTGTGTATTCCCGTTTTGTTTCAACCTCCCTCGCCGAGTATGGCAAGCAGTACTATTTTTGATGACCCAGCCCTCGATGAAATTCAGCAATCAAGTACCGACGATACGATAGGAAAAAACCTCATCATTCGTATTCAACACAAGGACTCTGGACCGTTGACAAGTAATTTTTCTCGTGTTCAAACATTGCTCGACATCGAACAACATGCCTTGAATGGTGACGATGAGCGATTCACGTTTGATTCTTCAAAAGTGTATATCCATCGTTTAGAAACTCCGTTTTCATCTTGGAATTCAGCATTTAAATCGTCCAACAAAAGCATGAGCAATGCATCCTCATGGAGCGATGTATTGCAGCCCGAGAATGAAGATGGATGGTGTGGGCAAGATGCGAGTGTCGATGAACAATCAGCTTTGCAAGTAACTCTCTTGCTGTTGCCAAAGCAGAGCAATCTTGGTGTTGCTTGCCCTCAATATGCTGGGGCATCAGCCTCCCAGCCGCCTCAATCGAACGAGATATTGTGGTTGATATGGCTCGATGCCGAACAGAAACCAGTTGACTGGTCCGAACTTATCACCTGGTGCGATAAACTTTCATCAAACAGTGATTATGAGTTTGAACCTGCTGGAATAAACATTCTTTTTGAGGAGGCTGGTGTGATCGCAATAGAGGATTTGAGTTTTATTTTACCAGCGGGATTTGCTTTGCTTGTTCTGTTTTTGTGTGTGTTTCTGCGAAGCGTAAAAATCGCTTCAATTACGCTCGGTTCTGTTGGACTTGTCTTGGTTGCAGAAATTGGTCTTCTTGCTGTATTTGGCAGAAATTTCTCAGTAATAGACGCAATCGCAATTCCAATCATCATGGGTGTTGCTGTTGATGGTGCATTTTGGTACACATCATCAACCAAATCCCGTGAAGAGGTTCGAAGGATGTTGTTGCTTGCAACCTGCACAACCGTAGCCGCAGTCTCGTTGGCGATGATATCTGAAATCAAAATTCAACGTAGTCTTGCTTTGGTGATGATTCTTGGAATCATTATGGATTGGTTCGTGACTCGATTTGTACTTGAAGACATCTACATGAATTCTCGAACCAGCAATGGTTTGGAAAACGATAATGTGAAGCTCGGCTTGAGTTTAAATTGGCTTTGGCCCGTCGTTTTGCTGCTCTTAACTGCAATTGCTTTGACTGCTCCAGAAGGTGTTGAAGTTTTGGACATCCATCAGTTTATGCCTGAAGATGACCCGGCGTTGGATGAGTTGGAAGAACTTCGTGAAAAATACGTCATTGCGTCAAGCACCATTGCCTACATTGTGGTCGATATTGAGAGTCAGGATACAGATTTGGTTCAACCACTTTCAATTTTCTACAAC
>CAXHFO010000038.1:0-10964 GCA_964015895.1 uncultured Candidatus Poseidoniales archaeon | reverse complement strand
CAGACAAGATTTGTTGAGGAGAATAATCAAGATTATCTGACGGAAGTCACCAATGAAGTGATGGCTTTAGGGCCCTATTTTAGAGCCGTTCTGGACAGCTTAGACTTCTTTTTGCAAAGAGATGACCCTGCAAGAGTTGTAGCTATGGTCAGAATGCTTCAAGCACATGCACAAATGTATCGTGGACTGTTGTTTATTTCAGTATCAACAGACGGTCTTTCACCAAATATAAAGCAAGAGTTGGCCTCAATAGCAGACATGGTATTATCATTCCAAGTAAGGACAGTTGGTACTGATTTTGAGACTTCGATGGTCGTGTCAAAGTTTAGGAACGCGCCTGAGAACTTGAAGATTTTAGTATTCAGGGTTACTCCAGAAGAAGGTATCACTCCAGAAACCGTCGAGCGTATCGCTTGAATTCTAACGATATGTCCAAAGAGGACGGGCTTGAGGGCGTGACATGGCAAGCCGGAGTGCTACGGGTGGCTACGACCCGTCTGGTATCGATCTTGATGAGTGGGAGATTTTGGAATCTCAACTCGAGGAATCAATTCCAAATTACGACAGGGTCAATCGTCTAATGACTTTTGGACAAGACAAAATATGGCGTAAAAATGTCAGAGAGCACGCACAGCCTGGGATGAAGGTGTTGGAAGTTGGCTGCGGTCCCGGTTCTTTCGCTGAAGACATAACAGATGTTGATTTGACTTGCTTAGACCCTTCTCCAGAGATGCTCAAGGTGGCAAAAAAGAGAGTCGAGATGGCGAGAACTTCTAGAGGAGAATCTCCTGCAGATTATGTACAGGCGATTGCTGAGTCAATACCTTTGCCGGATAATACCTATGACAGAGTGTTTTGTTTATTCTCATTCCGTGATTTTCAAGATAAAGAAAAGGGTCTTGAAGAAATCTTAAGAGTTTTGAAGCCGGGTGGCCAATTGGTCATCTGTGATGCAGGCAAAGCCAATTGGTTACATGGCTTTGCTGGTAGGATTTGGATGTCAACAGTCGTTCAATTAATGGCGCGTTATGTTACTAAAAAGAAAAATCACCCGTGGAAAGGTTTGGCAAAAACTTACTCTCATTATGGTACTAATCGATATTATCGTAATTTGATGAAAAAAGTGGGATTTCAGCAGGTTCAAGGTAGGTTATTATTACCATTTGGCATGGCCAGCAGATTTAGAGGATGGAAGGCAGAAAAATAGTTACATGTCCCGTTTTGCATAATTTTTGAGGACTAATAAAATCATTACACTCATAAACCCCCTATAATTGGACTTTCTACAGGTGATGAAGTTGAGTATGGCCGAGGTTCTACGCAAAATCAAGCAAACCGAGAGAGATGCTGCAAGACAACTGTCTGCGGCAAAAGACGACGCTAACAAAATTGTGTCAGATGCGAGGAAAAAATCTACGGAAATAGTCAATAAATCTGCTGATGATTCAGTATCAAACACCCAAGCAACTCTTGATGAAGCAAGAAGTAAAGCTTCAAAAGCGGCTGAAAAGGTTATTTCGGAAGGTTCAACAGCGGTTGATTTGATTAAAACAACAGCTGAAAAGAATCAATCAAAAGCAGTAGATCATCTACTGAAAACTATGTCTTCTTTGTAGGTTTTTTAGATGTTCGAAACTGCTGATATGTCCCGACTTACCGTTGCGGCACCAGTTGGTAAAATCGAAGACGTGTTGCGAACATGTGCAAGTCTTGGATGTGTTCACATTGAGGAATATGGTAACTTCGAAGACGGCATTGGCGTTGGTAAATCAATCAATACCGACAATTCGGACCATATTAGCCAGATGATTATCAAGGCTAGAGCACTTCAAGCGGAATTAAATGCAACTAATACAGGTGGGGCAAAATCTGCTGTGGAAGCCAACAAACTCACCATCTCGATGGGCGATAAGATTGATTCAGCGCTCGCATTGGTTGATCAAATCAGAGACGCACAATCAGATATTGCTAATTTAGAAGAGCGAATAAAGGCACTTAGTAGAGTAGAGCCGCTTGGGATACCACTCGAATTGATGGCTGGTTTTGAAGGATTAGAAATTTATATCGCTGAAACGGCCAAGTCCTCTAAAGCACATATCGTGTTTGCAGATATGATTTCCGAAATAGAATTACAAACATCACCTGGTATCATAGCAGTCGCATGCAAAAGTTCTGATGGTGCCGCAGTTCAAATTGGACTAAGTGAACTTGGTGCAAAGCCAATTCAAATTCCCGCCGGGGAAGGCTCGCCTAGTGAAATGATTGCTACTGCCAAATCAAAGGTTTCAGAATTAGAATCTTCCATAATAACTTGTGAAGACAAATTGGCGGCTTGGAGTAAATCCAATGGCAGAGATTTAGTGATTTTACTCGAACATCTCGAGAGAGAAGAATCCATCTACACTGCCCCAACACTTCTTGCAGTTAGTAACCAAGCATTCGTCCTTGACGGATGGGTCCCAACAAGTGATAAAAGCACCGTTCAAAAAGCGCTTGAATCAAAAGCGTCACACGTATCTATAGAAAAGTATGAAGCACCACATCATGGCCATGGACATGATGAAGGAGCGCACGAATCTACCGAAGTCCCAAAAGAATTGATTATGCTTTCAGATTATCTAGCAAACAAGGATATTTCAGTATTCCAGTTCTTTAGAAACATGGACCTAGACGACTCTGGTGAATTAGAGTTTAAAGAAATTGAATCTGCTATGAAAAAGGCTGACATCCCAGACATGCCCCCACTAAATATGGCGAAATTCCTTGCCGCCATAGATTTGAATAGAGATGGTAAAATCAATTTGCCAGAATTAGACTTAGCAATTGGCACAATTAGAGTTGGAAAGCATCATCTAAGTGAGCACCACGATGATGCTGAGCCGCCCATTAAATTTGAAAATGGCGATATATCTGAGCCATTTGAATTATTAGTCGACTTGGTTGGTAGGCCAAAATATGGCACCTTTGACCCAACTTTATTGATGACTATAACATTCCCGTTATTCTATGGAATGATACTTGGTGACTGGGGTTATGGACTCGTACTGTGTGCATTGGCAGCATATCTTGGCACCAAACCTTTCGCAGCGGATCCTTTGGCTAAGAATGGCTTGACTATTCTTAGGTGGATGGGGATTTGGTGTATCATTTGGGGGTTAATTTTTGCCGAAGGGTTTGGTTTTGTATGGGATGATACCGGTCAACTTGGTTCGTCTTCACCATTTGCCGGCATATATGCTTGGACATACAGCAATTTCCATGTCCCAGGCGTACTAGCAGATCTACTTGGTATGGGCGGCCTTCATATTCCATTCCACAGAGCAACAGTTGGCGGCGGCCTGCAAGAATATGTGGTCTTGTCCGTATACGTAGGAGTAGTACACATATTCCTCGGATTAGTAATTGGTTTAGCAACGGTATACAAAGCGCATGGGGTAGCAGCAGCATACTTCGAGAAAGGTTCGTGGCTTCTAATTCTAACTGGCGGCACCATGCAAGCCAGGAATATGGTTATGGGCTACAACGATTTATTTGAAATTCAGATTTGGTCATTTTTGATAATCATTGGGCTAATTAGTTTAATCATCGGCCTGGCAATCTTCGAGAAGTTTGGCTGGGTTGGAGGAATCATCATGGGTCCAATTGAAACCTTTGGTTTGCTCGCTAACACCCTTTCTTACCTGAGAATAATGGGTGTCGGTGTAGCTGGTGTCAAGATCGCTGAAGTTTCAATCACTATGGGTTGGGACAAGATAGGGCCAGCCATTGATTCTGGTGATATTTTAACCGTAGTTCTTGGATTGATTTTGTTTATACTAATCCAACTCTTTGCTATTGCTCTGGGTATATTATCACCAACTATTCACGCCGTCCGTCTACACTTTGTAGAATGGATGGGCAAATTTTACGACGGAAGTGGGAAGGCATTCTCCCCACTTGGCGGTCGAACTCTTCATGTGGAGAGTGAATCATAGTCCATCGGACAAAATGGAGGTAGCAAAAAATGAATAAGAATACCCTGAAAATGAGCCTAAGAACACTGATCGTACTGTTGGTAGTAACCCTGGTAGCCCAAGGTGTTGCAGCACAAGATGCAGCAACAGAAGACAGTAACGACATAAACGGAGATATCGGCATGATAGGTGTCGGTCTAGCACTTGGTCTTGCGGCCATCGGTGCCGGTTACTCACAAGCAGCAATCGGTAGTGCCGCAGTTGGCATGCTAGCGGAAGACGGCAGCAAATTTGGTGTTGCACTTATCTTTACTGCTCTACCAGAATCTATCGTTATCCTGGGCGCTCTGCCATTGTTCCTACAGTGAACATTTAACTTTGACAGTATAAATTACTGTTGGAGAAAATGGAGGAATAAATATGACGCTCGAAACATTGGCCAAAGATATTGCAGCATCCGCCAAAGCAGATGTTGATGCGATACTAAAGGAAGCCAAAGCTGAAGCAAAGCAGATTATCGATGAAGCAGAAACCAAAGCCTCTGGAATAACTGATGAAGCTAACTCACGTGCTGAACGTGAAGCATCGCAGATATCCAGAGAAGTTGTTGCAAGTGCTAGACAAGCAAATCAAAAGGCAATATTAATCGCCAAAAGAGAAGCAATGGACAGTACACACGCAGCAATCAAGCAACAACTCGCAGATCCCGGATTTAAGGGTCGAGCAAGTATGCTTAAATCTTTGATGTCAAAAGCGAATAAATTAGCATCAGCAGACTTTGTAATAAGGCCTGTTGAAGTAGATAAAAAAGCATTAAGCGATTTGAAAGGCAAAAGAAAAGTTGGCCAATCAGTCGATGGACTTGGTGGTTTTATTCTTGAAGCTGCGGATGGCTCTGTATCGTATGACATGAGGTTTGACACAATGCTGGATTCAGCTTGGGCAGATTCATTGTCAGAAATTAACAAAATATTGTTTGAATGAGGTGAAAAATTTGGTTGCTAATACTGCATATGTCGCTTCGAGAGCCAAATCTCGAAGGAAGAAACTTGCAGATTTGCCGCGCATGCGTCAATTAATCAACCAATCCACAGATCAACTTACTTCCTCAGTCAGTAACATGGGTTATTCAGATGAGGTTAATCTGTATGCAGGCAAATTAACTGGTGCAGACTTAGTCGAAGCAGCTCTAACACACAATCTGGAATCTGAATTAGATAACATTCTGTCTATGTGTAATGGTAAGATTCGTAGTGTAATAGAAATTTACACATCAAGATTCGAATACCAAAACGCAAAGGTTGTTCTAAGGTCAGTGGTTAACGAGGTGTCACTGGACAAGGTATCTAATTCAATCTTACCAGATTTGAATGAAATTAATACTCCGTGGCTAAAAATAATTGAAAACTCTGATGACTTACGCTCTGCAGTACTGCAAATGCGTAGGAAATCGTTTGGCTCTGATCTCAAATCACTGCCAGAAGATTCTAGGTTGTCAGATTATGAAGATGCGTTAGACCGCCATTATTACAAATACGCAATTAAGTCATTGAACGCAAATAATCCGGCTACCAAATATTTGAGAAACTATTTGGCTATGGAAATTGATCATCGGAATATGTTGAATATACTTGAAGCAGACTCAATTGGTATTACCTCTGAAGAAACTGCAAACATGCTTATTCCTGGCGGTAAAATATTGCCAAACAGGTCTTTTTCAACGATTGCTGCCGGAGGCCGCTCAGCATTATTGGACATCTTAAGAGGCTCTTCAAGTTTTGACATGGCGCACTTTGAAACACTTCTTGAACGAGTATCTAATTCAAGAAGTTTAGATTCAGTAGTTACTTGGTTTAAGGAAAGGGAATATAAGTTCATGAAAAAGATGAGTTATCTCCACCCCATTTCCCCACTACCAATCGTCTACTATGTTGCTATGAAGGTGCAAGAAGTAGCTGATTTGAGAATCATCGTAAGAGGAAGATTTGCCGGATTACCACCGGAAGTGCTAGAGGAGCACATACTTTGAGGTGTAGTTATGGAATTTTCAGTAGTAGGTTCTCAGGAATTCACTTTAGGATTCCAACTTGCAGGAATTTCAAACATCTTCAACCCAGAGACTGATGAAGAGATGGCGTCTCAACTAAAGTCTCTGTTAAATTCAAAAGACGTAGGGATTATTGTGGTCGACTCCGCAATAATATCATCCCTGCCGGAGAGATTGAGGAATCAACTCTCTACATCAGTAACCCCGACTGTACTAGGAATTGGAACAGAAGAGGATACTACCTTGCGAGACACAATTCGTAAGGCAATAGGAGTCGATTTATGGAAATAGATTCCAACAAGGAGGAAAAAATATGAGTAATGAAGGAGTAATATATCGAATATCCGGTCCTGTAGTGACCGCTACTGGAATGAATGCAGCTATGTACGACGTGGTCAGAGTCGGTGATGAAGGTCTGATGGGTGAAGTTATTGAGCTTCACGGCGATAAGGCTGTAATCCAAGTTTACGAAGATACGTCTGGAATACGCCCCGGCGAGCCAGTTTTGAATACTGAGGAAACACTCTCAGTATCTCTTGGCCCCGGTCTTTTGACCCAAATTTATGATGGGATTCAAAGGCCGTTGGCGACACTTGAGGAAGTGATGGGTGTATTCATCACCAGAGGTGTTGATGCAGATGCTTTTGATTTGGAAAAGAAATGGACTTTCGAACCAGTTGTTGCCAAGGGTGACGATGTTGCTAGTGGCCAAGTAATTGGTCATGTACAAGAGACTGAAACTATTGTTCACAAAATCATGGTTCCTCCAGGTAAGAGTGGCAAAGTAAAATCTATCAAATCGGGTGATTTCAATGTTACTGAAACGGTTTGTACTTTAGATGAGGGAACAGATCTTCAGATGATGCAAAAGTGGCCAGTAAGGTCTCCAAGACCATTCCGTCAAAAGTATGCGCCTGACACACCCCTTGTAACTGGTATGAGGATTCTAGATTTCCTATTCCCATTAGCCAAAGGTGGCGCAGCTGGTATTCCAGGACCGTTCGGTTCTGGAAAGACAGTTACCCAACAATCACTTGCTAAATATTCAGATGCCCAACTTGTTGTCTACATCGGATGTGGTGAAAGAGGTAATGAGATGACTGAAGTTCTTGACGAATTCCCGCATCTAATCGATCCTAACACCGGTAAACCATTGATGAATCGAACAGTTATGATTGCCAACACTTCAAACATGCCTGTTGCTGCACGTGAAGCGTCAGTTTACACGGGAATTACCATTGCTGAGTACTTTAGAGACATGGGTTACGACGTTGCATTGATGGCAGATTCAACATCTCGCTGGGCTGAAGCAATGCGTGAAATTTCCTCCCGTCTAGAAGAGATGCCTGGTGAAGAAGGATATCCTGCATATCTATCATCGCGTATTGCAGAATTCTATGAACGTGCAGGACGTGTTGAGACACTCAATGGCGACGATGGGTCTGTAACTGTAATTGGTGCGGTTTCCCCACCAGGTGGAGATATTTCGGAACCTGTATCACAAGGTACCCTAAGAATTGTCAAGGTTTTCTGGGGTCTAGATGCAGGATTAGCAAGACAACGTCACTTCCCTGCTATCAACTGGTTAAATTCTTATTCACTTTACCCACAAAGTTTAGATCAATGGTTTAGAGACAACATTGCCCAAGACTTCCCTGAGATAAGGACTCAAATTAGCGGTTTACTGCAAATTGAATCTGAATTGCAAGAGATTGTGCAACTAGTTGGGTCTGATGCACTGCCAGTGGACCAACAACTAACGCTTGAAGTCGCTAGAATGATTAGAGAATTTTTCTTACAACAAAACGGATTCCACGAAGTCGATGCCTACTGTGATATCAATCTGCAATATAAAATGGCCAAAGCGATTCTCTCATTCCAAGAGGCTGCAAAGTCAGCAATGGCATCTGGTGCTCAACTAAATGATGTAGTCAACATTCCAGCAAGAACCGATTTGATGAGAGGTAGATTTGAGAAAGGCTACATCGACGAAATCGATACTATGGTGACTGCAATGACCGATGAAATTGCTAATACCGTGGAGGCTAACTAGGAGGAATTATCATGAGTGGAAAAGAATATAGAACAATTACCGACGTTAAAGGACCTCTGGTCTTCTTGAACAAAACTGAACCAGTAGCATTTGGCGAGATTGTAACAATCAGACTTGCCGATGGTTCTATGAAAAATGGCCAAGTACTCGACACCTCAGATGAATTAGTTATCGTTCAAGTTTTCGAAGGGACAGCTAAAATCAACCGAGAATCCGGTGTTACTTTCATGGGTGACGTTTTCAAATTACCAGTTAGTACCGAATTAATCGGTAGAATTCTTGACGGTGCAGGTAGACCAAGAGATGGCGGACCATCTATTGTCGCAGATGAAAACGCAGATATTATTGGTGCTGCTATTAATCCTTACAGTCGACAAAGTCCTCACGACTTTATTCAAACTGGTATTTCTGCTATTGATTGTTGTACGACTCTAGTAAGGGGCCAGAAGTTACCAATTTTCTCGGCATCTGGATTGCCACACAATGACATTGCTCTGCAAATTGCTCGTCAAGCAAAGTTAAAGGGCTCTGATGAAGAGTTTATTGTTGTATTTTGTGCTATGGGTATTACTGCTGAAGAGTATAACTTCTTTAGATCAGATCTTGAGCGGACAGGAGCACTTGAAAATGCGGTTTTGTTTGTTAATCTAGCCGATGACCCTGCAGTCGAGAGAATTATCACACCAAGATTGGCATTGACTGCCGCTGAATATTTGGCGTTTGAGAAGGACTATCACGTACTTGTTATCTATACAGATATGACAAACTATTGTGATGCACTAAGACAGATTGGTGCGGCTAGAGAAGAAGTTCCAGGTCGACGTGGTTATCCTGGTTACATGTATACTGATTTGGCTATGCTATACGAGCGTGCTGGAATTGTTAAGGGCAAGAAGGGTTCGATTACCCAATTCCCAATTTTAACTATGCCTGGTGACGATATTACTCACCCAATACCGGATCTTTCAGGATATATTACTGAAGGACAGATTGTTATTTCAAGAGAATTACATCAACAAGGTATCTATCCGCCAATTAACGTTCTACCATCGCTTTCTAGATTGATGGGTTCATGTATTGGTGAAAAGACTACTAGAGAAGATCACAAATCAGTTTCTGACCAAATGTATGCTGCTTATGCTCAAGGAAGAGAACTTAGAGGTTTAGTGGCTATCGTCGGAGAAGATGCACTGAATGAAAGAGACAAGCAGTTGTTAGATTTCTCAGGAGTCTTTGAAGATAAATTCCTGCGTCAAACTAGAGATGAAGACCGTTCAATTGAAGAAACACTTGATTTGTGTTGGAATTTAATGTCCTCTATTGATACAAAGTATCTAGTTAGGTTAGACCAAAAGTGGATTGAAAAGTATCACCCAGAAAATAAAGAGTGAATCAGGAGAGATATTCATGGCATTGGACATTAAACCAACCCGCAGTGAATTGATTAAACTTAAGTCCAGAATAAAGCAGACCAAAAATGGTTACAAACTGCTGAAAATGAAGCGAGATGGTCTATTCCATGAATTTAGACAACTTCTATCTGAAATGATAAAAGCCAAACGTGAGTTGACAGATTCATACAGATTAGCCAAGCAAAGAATCGATTTAGCTAACGCAATCGATGGCGGATTGGCTGTTAGAGCTGCGGCCATTGCAAATAGTGCTCATCCAGAAGTGGAAGTTGAAAGACGCAATATCATGGGAGTAGTTGTACCGAGAGTTAGCGGAACTAATTTGAAATCAACTTTCAAAGAGCGTGGTGTCGGTTATATTGGCTCTTCCCCATATATTGATGAAGCAAGCGAATCATTTGGTGAACTGATTGAGAAGATAGTTACTGCCAGTGAAATGGAAGCAACCTTGAAGCGTCTACTTGAAGAGATTGAAGCAACCAAAAGAAGAGTTAATGCCTTGGAATTTAAAGTGATACCAGAACTGGAAGAAGCGAGAGTGTTTATCCAATTAAGACTTGAAGAGATGGAAAGAGAAGAAACTTTTAGACTCAAACGATTCAAGAATAAATGATGCCTACTAGCCAACGATGGTTAAAGTAGGAAAGAACCACACCCCCAAATGGGGAGATTCAGTTATGGCCGACGAAGTTGCTGATGAAACCTCATCATCCGATGTTGAATTGCCTAGATTGCCTGCTCACAGAGATGTTTGGAGTCAAAAGGAACTATTTGCCCGAATAATTGCGCGTTATTTCCAATTAATTGGTGAACTTGGCGGAACTAGATGGCCTGTTTGGAAGGTGGACCTATTAGCAGATAGTGAAGTAAATGAGAGTTTAGAACAACTTAATTTACACTTAGTGGAACTGGGTTGGCTGGCTAAATTAGAAGTTGGAGATCCATGGCTTGTACAAATAATTCCATCACCTGAAAGACAATTTCCTGCTTCTAAAACAACTCTTGGTTTTTGGTCTATTTCAATTCTTACTGCGACATTGGCAGGAATGTTTTGGATTGATGGCTCAAGGCCCGAAGGTGGTTGGTTCTTTGAATCATTATTCCTTGATGCATTTATTGGCTACACGCTACCTGTTTTTACGATAATTCTGCTAGCGTCATTTGCGCAAAAATACCATGCACAAAAGCACGGCTTAAGAGTGGGTCATTTAACTCCAATACCAGAGCCATCAATCAGTTTATTTTCGCTAGGGCTGATGTCAAAATCGATGTTAATTTGGCCATTTGGTATTCTAATTATACCGACTCTTCCAAGAATGGATGCTAGGCCCTGGAAAGACCGTGAATTATTAGGTTGGAGCGCGCTTATTGTCCCAAGTATTTTGATAATTTCGGGTATGGCATTATGGATATTAGGATTGTTACTAACTCCTGATTTAGTAGTAGTTACCTCTATGCAATATGTGGCAGAGATGCCTTTGTTAGTCAATTTATTGAGT
>CAXHFO010000037.1:0-11006 GCA_964015895.1 uncultured Candidatus Poseidoniales archaeon | reverse complement strand
ATACCGGTGAATCGGCCATGGTGTTTTCAAATAATAGTCCTACTTCAACCCATAGGTATAGCCAGTGAAACTTTTCTTTATGATATAATGAATAAAAACGCTTGCCAACGGGAATAGGCCCAAGTATACTGAAGTTGACATTCCGCCGTATGCCCAACCCAAACCAATCGAAAGGGGGCAGGAAATAATCATGCCAATATTGTACATTAAGGAGTATCGTTTCTTTGATTTCTCAAGATATACCAGACATGGCCCACAAAGTAAGATGATTACGCTGAGCACAATGGCTACCAGACGAAACAAAAAATCTAGATTAGTGGCGGCAAAAACGATGTGTAGTGCGAATAGTAGGCTGAAAATTGCACCATAGATGAAAATACTCCGCAAGTCTTGCCAAGTATTGCTCATATCTATTTCTAAATTATACATACTTGTTAACTATGGCATTATTCTACTTAGAAATAAACTAAATATCATCAATTTGACAACAACATATGCGTATCCTATTTGTTTGCGTAGGAAATTCTTGTCGCTCTCAAATGGCAGAAGGTATCGCTAAGTCGCTAGGTTACGAAGCAGAATCTGCCGGGACTCATCCTGCTGAAGCAGTATCTAAGCACGCCGTAACAGTATTACAAAACCGAGGCATTGATACCACGAAACTAAAACCAAAAAATCTAGATGAATTCGATGTTGATGAGTTTGACAAAGTGATTTCTATGGGCTGTGGAGTTCACTGCCCAATGATTAAGATTGATCAGGATTGGGAATTAGAAGATCCTGTCGGACAAAAATTTGAGGTTTTTGTCCAAACTGCCAATGAAATCGAACAAAGAATCAGACTATTGGATTAATTATTCTTCTTCTTGGGCAGGAACATCGCCATGGCCATCTAACTCAATCCTTAGAACGCTGACTGTCCTATCTCGGCCTTCGTCGGAAGGAATAACTTCACTTTCACAAGTTAACTCTCCGATAACAACTTGTTCGGGCAATCCTTGAGCAATGATTCCATTTCGTCTACGACAAACTTCTGCAACGTCTACTGCTCGACCAATTGTTGCACCCCTAGCTACCAGTTCCAAGTTGCGATCTCCTGATTCCATAGCCATAACAACTGCTCTCACGTATGCGTGTAATGGCTTCTTGCCGATGAAAATTGTCCGTCTCTCTGTCATGCTGAACCCTAACCTTCTATACACGTTCAACGGTTAAATGTTGCTTTTATTGAGTTGGTTATGAAAATGGTGCGAGCGCCGGGACTCGAACCCGGGTTCAAGCGTTGGCAACGCTCGGTGATAACCACTACACTACGCTCGCAGAGGTAATCCTCCGACCAAACAGGGGTATAAACCGTTATCGGAAACAGGTATTATTCAAATCCAAATCTGTCATTGACGTAATCCTTGTCTTTGCCTCTTCGCATTAGGACAAAAACAGCAACTCCTGCTACGAGTGTAAAGGCTATCAATATACCAACTAAGACTGATACAGATAATTGCTCACTATCAAGACTAGGGATTATTCCTGATTCTTCTTCAACAGTTACCGAGATTGGCATGACAGCAGTCGCTACATCAAAATTATCGATTGCTTGAACCAAAATTTCATGAGTACCAATTGGCGTACTGGTTCTTAGTGAAATCTGAACTGTGAATATACCATCATTAGGAACCCTATCACCATTGATGCCATTATCGTTCATCTGTACCCAAGGATTTTGTTGATCGATGGGTAAAAAGACTCCAAGGTTTACTCTGGCATTAGAAATGCCATCTTGGTCGGTAATCTCAAGTTCAAATATTTCAGTAGTGGCAGAATCTGGGCGGGTATATTTCACTAAACCTAGAGAATTTATCTCGGGCGCAGAATTTTCAACAAATATCTCAATTGGAATTTTCTCATCATCTGGGATAAAATGGGGCCCATACTGACTTTCCAAGTCCCGTACTCCATTCAACCATGTTGATGTTACGCCGACTTTACCTAAGTCATCAATGGTAATGACTTTCAAAGACTGTGTTCCTGGTGACATACCATTTGGGATTACCATCATAGCACTCCAAACTTGTCCAGTGTAATTCATCGAAACAAGTTCACCACCATAATCACGTAAGTCAAGATCTACGCTAGCAACGCCGTGGCCATCGTAAGCCGCTACATTAACTGCCATGGTGGTGCCTCGAGGACCTTGGTTTGGTAAAATCTCGACTGAGGTAAGTCTTGGAGCTTGATTTACCACTGAGATTTCTTTACTAAAAATAGTAGTCACGTCAAAAGAATCTACTGCCGATACACTTAGAGAGATATTGCCAACTTCAAGTCCAGGCACTACGATTCTAGTGGTATATTTATCATCACCAATTGCAGCATCACCATCTAGTCCACGGTCGTTCATTGCCACAATACCTCCGCCAATTGGAGTAAGGTCAACAGTGACTTGCTCAAGATTCCAGTCGATATCTGAGACATCAGCAACTAAAGTTGCTACACTACCACCTTCTGAAATTACTAAACCTTCAAACAAATAGAGATTTGAAATTATTGGTGGGGAATTTTCTTCTGCAGTAACGACTGCTGGAGATAACACTCTGGTCAGTAATTGTGACTCGGTGAAGTTAGCAATACTTCCGTCCTCACCAAATGGTATTTCCAATACTCTGGTAACACTTGAAATCAGTCCTTTCAGCGGACCTTCATCAATAATTGAGCCATAGGCTGTACCAGTTTCTTCACCATTATATTGGCCGGTCCAAGAAACAACATGGAAATTATGTCCGTCTCTAGGGTCATTAGCATTGTCTCCTGCTGAGACGGTCAAGAATAAACCTTCTTGACCCGCTAATCTCAATTCATCACCGGTAATCATCGGTATGGGCATAAGCCCCGTTTCCCTACTGACAGTAAGATTACCAAGAGCCTCATCTACTTCTGGAGCTTCTGCTTCTTGTTGAATTGGACTTCGCTCAGGGTACTCTTCACCACTAGACGAGTCAGCCCCTGTCTCTTCCCAAACAAAACGGACTGTGCGATTATCCCAATCTGAATAGATAACTTGGTAATCCCATGTTTGATTATGAGTAGCACCGATACCAGCGCCGTCAAAGAAATTACCACCATTTACCCCAGTTAGATTAAACCAGGATTCTTCATGAATAACATTCACCGGGAATTCAGTACCCGTTGCATTTGCTTGGTTTCCAGTTAATTCAATACCCCTTACAATACCAAATGTTCCTTGTACATCCCCGGTAATATCACCGTCGATATGGATGTCATCGGTGATGGTTATCCCTTGTTCTGTTAGAGTATGAAAGTCATATATCGTGCCATTAATCATGACTGAGGACTCATTATCGCTTTCTGCAAAACCAAAAGTACCAGAACCAACTAATTCTTCAGCTTGATAGATTCTAACTCCATCAACCCATTGTTCTGCCGAACTGAGTGTTTCTATATCGATATCTAAGCGGGAGCCATCATCGATTATCACCATTTGAGCGATTGCTTCAAATCTTTGATCATATAACTTACGCACCCCGTTTTCATCCCAGGTTTCAAGATAAAATACTCCGATTTCCCCATCAATATTAGTTGAAGAGTCCTCACCTTCATCAGATGAGATATTTAATTCCCCATTAGCGTCTATTTTTAATCGCTCTGAAACAATATCATTAATCAAAGAACGATTTAATTCTGCATTAACAACGTCGACAAGAATCGTAGTAGTAGCATTATCTTCGTTGGTAATGGAGAGCAGTTGCCCGCTGCCAATCGCTTCAAAAATTTGTGCGTTCAAAATGCCACTTTCAATCGTCTCATTTTTCCATATTGAATTCAACACTAATGAAAGATTAGTACTATCATTGCCTGTTGATTCTAAAAATGAGATATTACCTTCTCCTAGTTCCCAAGAATTTACTATATCCCCCGTCCGTTCTTGCCAACCTTGCCCAGCAAAGTCAAGATAAAATCCCTGTTCACCCTCTTCATTAGTATAAGATTGGTCAAGCATCCATGTTGTCTCCAACATTATTTCGTGGTCGTCCATCGGTTGATTCCAAGTGCCAACCTCAAACTGTCTTGTTGTAACCAACGGTTCGACAAGTTCTTGCCCATCATAATTAGTAATAGAAACAGAGATTGAAATCTCATCCGACCATTCTAGCGAGGTATTAAGTTGCAAGTCTAAAATTCTAGCATCATCAATTAAATCCCATGATTGAAAAGTTTCGACATCTAGTGAAACTCCTTGCCTTTCATGTATCACCATTAGATCCACTTGGTATGATTTATCATCGGCAAAGGTGATACGATAAGAATTAATATTCTCGCCGAATTGATCTGGTAGCCATCTAGTATTAATTTCCGGCTGACTAGGGGAATTATCAGCAGTCACGATAGGCATTAACATACATGATAGCAACATGAAAAAAACTGCCCACATACCTCTACTCTTTTTTGCCATGTGATAATTTAAAGACTGCTCCCTTTCAATACTTGTGGGTCAATGTTCCTACTACATCGGAAAATAAACCTTTTTTGAATACCTAAATCATACCCTGAATAAGATGATTTCATAGTCTTTCAGTGCGCATGGTTGATGAAGGATTGATTCGTCCGATAAATGCAGGAGAGGTTAATATGACGCTAATCAACGTAACATTACCCGATGGAACTGTCAATGAATATGCTGCTGGAATCACCTGCTTGGAAGTAATAACTGATGCAATTGGCAGAAAAAATGGTTGCGTTGCCGCCCTTGTCGATGGCAAGGAAAGAGACATGTCCTTCTCGATTGAAGAATCTTGTTCAATCGAGGGTATAAAAGCCGAATCTGATGCTGGCATGTACATATTAAAGCATAGCACTGCTCACCTATTAGCACAAGCTGTTGTGGAACTATATCCCAATGCAAAACCAACTATTGGGCCTCCTGTTGATAGGGGATTTTACTATGATTTTGCTATGGATCCAATTACTGAGAGTGACTTGAAGCCTATCCAGAAAAAAATGCAAGAGTTAGCAAGAAGAAACCTAACCATTGAAAGAATTGAATTAGATGATAAAGAATTACAAGAGCACTTTCAAGACAATCCATATAAACTTGAAATTATCAATGACAAGATTGGTGAAGGACTTGGATCAACAATTTACCAACAAGGTGACTGGTACGACCTTTGCCTTGGACCGCACGTACCCAATACTGCAAAATTGATGTTTTGTAAACTGACTAGTGTTTCTTCTGCCTATTGGCGCGGGGACCAAGAACGTGAACAATTAGTCAGAATTTATGGGATAGTTGAGCCAACCAAAGATGCCCTCAAAGAAACTGTACGTAAAATGGAAGAAGCCAAGAAACGGGATCACCGTAAGTTAGGCCGAGATTTGCAATTATTCCACATCGATGAAGAAGTTGGCCAAGGGCTGATACTTTGGACTCCGCGTGGTGCAATAATTAGGCAAGAATTACAGAATTTTATTGGCGCCCATCTTCAACGCCAAGGATACTCTCAAGTATTTACTCCCCACATTGGTAAATTAGATCTATATCGCACCTCGGGGCACTTCCCATATTATCAAGATTCTCAATACCCACCTCTTGTGGAGAAAGACCTAATGAAGAAATTATCAGATGAAGGTTGCTCATGTTCAGAATTATCTAATCTAATGAAATCTGGAGAAATCGATGGTTACATGCTCAAGCCAATGAATTGCCCTCACCATGTCAAAATATATTCTTCTCAAGCACGCTCATATCGAGACCTGCCACTTCGTTTAGCTGAATTTGGCACTGTTTACCGCTGGGAGCAGTCTGGTGAAATATCTGGAATGACAAGAGTTCGTGGATTTACCCAAGATGATGCACACTTATTCGTTACAGAAGATCAGATTGCGCAAGAGGTTCTTGGCTGTATTGAGTTAGTGCAAATTATTTTTGACATACTGGGCATGAGTGATTATCGCGTAAGAGTTGGACTTAGAGATCCTGATTCTACCAAATATGTAGGTGATCCAAAGCGATGGGATAAAGCTGAGGATGCCTGCCGTAACGCAGCCAAATCACTGGGTGTTGAATGGTCAGAAGAAGAGGGTGAAGCAGCATTTTATGGACCAAAAATTGACTTTGTAGTCAAAGATGTAATCGGCAGAGAGTGGCAACTTGGAACAGTACAAGTCGACTATAACCTACCAGAACGGTTTGAGTTGAATTACAAGGGTTCTGACGGGCAACTACATCGGCCAGTGATGATACATCGTGCACCATTTGGCTCTATGGAACGCTTTTGTGGAGTGCTGATTGAACATTTTGCTGGCCGGTTCCCAACCTGGCTATCCCCTACCCAATGCCACATTCTAACTATTTCAGAAAAGCATACACAATATGCCCAAACTGTGGCTGATGCGCTTAAAGAGCATGGCGTGAGAGTAGAGATTGATGATGGTGATGACACAATTGGTAAGAAAATTCGCACTCATAGAAAACTACATCCCGCCTATATGGTAATTTTAGGAGATGGTGAGGCTGAACACAATACTGTCAGCCTTAGAGCGAGAAGTGGTGAACAAATTGCTGATTTATCACTAGATGATTTTATCACTAATTTGTGCGAGGAAATATCTCAAAAAACTGCTCAACCAAGTTTAGTTTAGGCAAGGAGGGTAAATTATTTCTGCACCACCAATAATTGATGAATTCAGTTTGGTGGCTTTGATTCCATTTTTCTTTGCCGCAACTACTGCTTACTTATTTTGGAATAGCGTTGTTCCTAGACAACTGCGTGGACTACAGGTTGCATTCCAAACTGGTGATAAGCGATATGAAGTTCACAATGTGACAAAATCAGTTGATGATGCAAGGAATCTATTACAGAGCAAAGGTATGAGATTTGGTGTGACAACCTATCTTTTTGCGCTAACCGGAGTGTTGATTTTAGTCTTTGAATTCTTAATGACCAAATATGAATTCTCCAATGGTTATCATGCTCCATCAATAATAATCGCATTATTATTTATCGCCATTCCTGCAATAATCTCCAGCGGGTCATCACTTGGTGCACAAGTCGTTAAACCGCTTGGAGACGGAAAAGCAACACTACAAAATTCTGATATTTGGCGGAATTATTCATACGTAGTTCTAACAATAGCATGGATGATATTTGTTGCGATAATTGCCGTAGTTTTGAGTTCACAAAGCATAGCATCCCCCAGAGTATTCAGTATCTGTGCTTTTGTGGCTTTCGCCCCAGCAATTCTGGCTTACGGAAGAGTTCTTGGCTCATCTTGGCAAGCCTTGAAGCAATCATCACAAAAAATTGCTCAAGGACAAGCATCACCATTTCACAACCACAAACCAAATGCAAAACAACAAGCAATTGCTCAAATTGTCAACATCAACCTAGCAGTGATGCCTTTTGTGGCGATAAATACGATTATATCTATAATGGCATTAGCAATTGACCCAAATCTGTTTACTCATTCTGATAGAGTTTTGGGCCTGCCAGAATATACTGAACAATCTTCAATTATGGAAGAAGGCGGAATTCTTGGCTTTGGACTAATTGAATTATTTTCATTCATTCCTGCTGAGGGAATTAGGGTTCCAATGGTAAATATGGTGTTATTATTTTTGTTGCTCAACGTAGCGTTGGTAGGTTTTCTTTTCGTATATGAGGTCGCCCGGATTTTATTCTTAGATGTCCAAGATGTCTCTGGCAAAGGTGGAATTAAACTAGCTGATAGCCGACTACTTAGGGCAGAAAGAAGCCAGCAAGCCAAAGTTTTGAACTTCTGTTTCACTGGTTTTGCCGGCCAATCTATGCTGCTTCTAGCCTTAGCAATGATCACATTTTGGGATTCTAGTTTCCTGCCTCAAGGAGATGCCTGTGGATCATGGGAAAACAACCTCTGTGCAATATTACAAAAAGATGCTTTAGAAGAATTAACTTGGATGTTAGCATCTGGTGGACAGGTTGCATTTGTCGTAATATGGGCTCGTTCTAGAAGTATTGGTTCTCTTTTGGAGGATATCTCATTTGATGCCTCGATGGGTGAAAATAGAGCTAGAATGGCACAATTAGAGGATGTTATTTATCTCAAACAAAAAGCCATCAGAAAACTTGTCACCGATGACTCATGGGACAAAGCTTTACGAAGAATCGATGCGGTATTAGAAGGTCATGGCGAGCAATTGGAAGGTTTAGATTTAGTTAGGAAAACCGATGCTATGATGGAAATCTATGCAGCTATGGGTCGATGGGATGATGCGGAAAATAACGCCGTGTCAATTCTGGCGCTAAGAGGTGGGCGTGAGGCTCAAATTGCCCGCTTAATACTAGTCGCTGCAAGCCTCAGTCAGCGAGATTTTGCTGAGGCTAAACCTAGACTAGAACTAATACCAGATGACGACATAGAGGCTGCTAGATTGCAATGGTTTGCTTCCATTTTGCAACCTAAAAAACGTAGATTAAATGAGAAACTAATTGCCCTATTATCTGTCGATCCGTTGACAAAAAGAAATGTAGATTTGGTTAAAAGGTACAACAACTCAATACCAAATACTCAACTAAGATATCGGGATAATTCTGCAGACCGTATGATGCTACTCGGCGATGTGGCTCGTATGCGCCTTAAGGGACAATATGAACAAGCTCTCAACATACTAGAGAGGTATATGAAAAATAATAATCAAACTAATTGGGTTCATGGCAATGTCGTATGTGCATTACTTCATCTTGATGAGGGAAGAACCAATACGGCGGTAAAAATAGCTCAAGACCTTGCCAAGCAGCAACCCAGACACCCACATTTGAGAAGTTTATTGAGGCACTTGGCATCACTAGGTGAAGCCATTTCTGCAAGTAGTGAGACTACTGGTATTGAGTGGTTACGAGATTCGGGCCTAGATTGGGTACATGGGTGGCCAATGAAACATACTGTTGCACCAGCTCCCGCAATGGTTACCAAAGAATTACAAAGACACTCATGGAAAGCTAATGGATGGATTGCATTTGGTGACCAAGAGACCTTTGAGAAAGCTAAAAATAAATCATCAAATGGTTGGAAATTGCTTTCAGACAAGAAAATGGAAACTGATTTCCCTCCATGTATTTACACTCACATGACTGGAGTAATAGTTACTATTGGAGGGATGCCTGTTGACCTCGGATTACCAGGCGATATCAATTATGATGCAATCGAAAATGCTGGTTTGTTAAAGTAACTAGCCCCAGTTACAAGGCTCTAGTATCTGTTGACCACCCATATAATTTACCAATGGTTGAGGTATTGTTACTCTTCCATCGGCAAGTTGATTCTGTTCCATTATTGCCACTAGCGCTCTGGATGTAGCAACAGCAGTGGAATTTAAGGTGTGTACTATCGGTTGGTTAGCGTGACCTGGCTGGCCATATTTGATTTGCAAACGATTGGCTTGATAATCAGTACAATTTGAACACGAAACAATCTCTTTGTATTGGCCTGCACCAGGAATCCAGGCTTCTAAATCATATTTACGAGCAGCAACTGTTCCCATATCACCAGTACAGATATTTACCACCTCGTAGTGAATTTGTAAATCATTCCAAAGATCAATGCAGTTTTGCAGTAACTCATCATGCATCTTCCATGATTCTTCTGGCTTAGTAATGACAATTTGTTCTATTTTAGTAAATTGATGGACTCGCCAAATTCCCAAATCGGATTGACCATGGGAGCCAACTTCACGGCGGAAACATGGAGAAACTCCAACTATCTTCAACGGCAACTGGTCTTCAGGGATTGTCTCTTCCATATACATCGCAGTTAGTGGATGTTCAGATGTTGCAATCATGTAGTAATTATCTGGCTCTACACCATACATGACGGTCTCAAAATCCCCTAAATCAGTAACACCTTCGTAGGCTTTACGATTCATCATAACTGGCGGTTGAACAAAAGTAAATCCTCTCTGCTGCAGAAAGTCAACTGTGTAATTCTGCAAAGCCATTTCTAATCTTGCTAGATCACCTTTGAGGAAGAAGAAACGACTACCAACAATTTTTGCTGCTCGTTTCAAATCAACCCATTTGTTCATTTCAATAAGCTCATTGTGAGTTCTTGGCTCAAATTCAAATATTGGCTTTTCACCATACACGCTATGTACAGTATTACCTGATTCATCTGCACCTTTAGGAACATCTTCATGGAGAATATTTGGTATCGACATACGTATTTTATCTCTGTTTTCAATTGCAGTTTGGGTTTGTTCCTCTAATTGTGATATCTCTTTACCTAATGATGCGACCTCTGCTAAAATTTCTTGCGCTTTGCTTTCATCACCGGCCTTTTTAGCAGCACTTATGCCTCTAGCAGCCGTATTTTTTTGTTGGCGCAACTGATTGGTCTGGTGCTGTAAATTTAACCATAATTTATCATATTTGATTACTTTGTCAATCTTATCATGCGAGATTCCTCGCTTATCATGGTCTGCTCTAATTTGTTGATGCTTGTCTCTAAACATGGATATATCTAGCATAAAACCACCTAAAACGTAATTCCTAAATTGAAAATTTCAGCGCCCATGAAGATTAGGCCACCAATCAAGTAGCCTGCTATGGCTCCACCGTTTAGTAACGGCAACCCCGCCTGAGCTTTACCTCTTGCAACATAGGTCATCAAAACAAAGTAGCCGATTAAGGAACCAATCAGCGCGAACATCGCTATGGCTAAGGCGTTATCAGAATCTAGCCATTGCACAGCAGACAATACTAACATTCCAGGGAATATAATATCACCTAAGCCCATAAACAAGGCTTCTTTGTTCTTCTTTTCTAGTCTGGCTGATGTTGGTACATTTACTGGTGGTGCAACTTGTCTTACCTCGGTTTTATCGACCATTTTGCTGTTTTCATCTTTGAATGAGTATCCCTTATCTTGTGGGGCGACTAGCAAAATTGGTAATTGAAGACCGATCATAGTATCTGCTAATTCGAGCATGTGTTTTGAGCGATATACTGCCCATGCAT
>CAXHFO010000036.1:0-11362 GCA_964015895.1 uncultured Candidatus Poseidoniales archaeon | reverse complement strand
TTTTACGGTTTGACATTTTACTACCAGAATAGTTTCCATTACGCAATTACTTCAGATGCGGTTATTTTTGAGCATAGTTTCTTACTTTCTCGTTCTCATCGTAGAATTCTCTTTGATCGAATCTCAGAAGTTATCGTAGAGCGAACCCCAGTTGGCACTATGTTTGGTTATGCTACCGTATCCATACTAACTGATTCAGGTGTGGGTCTTGTTGATGAATCCATGGGTGCTGCTGGAGCAGTAAATATGCCTGGCTCAGCAGACAGTACAGACGATACCGTTGCCGATAAAGCAAGAAAATCTCTGTTGCGTTCATTTATTGGAATCATAACCTATCAACGAACAATTAGAACTGTGCGGCCAGATCCAAAACACTGCTTCTACTCAATTCGTAAGTGGGATAAGTGCAAGATGTTGTTAAATGAAATGCACAAAAAGCATAGCCAATCCAACTTACTTAGCGATTTAAAAGATTCAATTTCGTCCCCAGATGAAAATTAAATCTAAGCGAGTCCTTCAATAACTGAAACCACACCGCCCGACTCATTGGAGAAGATATAATGAGTGATGTTCTACAACCAGCTATAGAAAAATTTGCCGAAGGTGACCTTGAGGGTGCCGTAAATATGTTAGACGATATGTGCAAAGCGCACAAGGATATTGCTGCCGTGCACCACACCTATGCAGAGTTTGCCAATATGTTGAATGTTGAAGCACAAGAAGATATGATTCCAGGTGGTAAAATCATGATGGCTTACAAGAAAGCTATGAACTTGGACGAAGAAAACGATGAATACATTGTCGACTTTGCAGATTTCGCCCTCGAATGCCGAAGAATTCCTGCTGCAGTAAAAGAATACGAGAGATATGCTACAAGATTAGCGCTAGCCGATATACCAACTGATGACCGTCTTTACATGGCTGCCAGAAATCTTGTTGACGCTATCGAAGTTATTGACCCTACAAAGTCCAACAGCATGGTAATGCCATGGATAAAATCAGCCATAAAATGGTCTGTTGGCGGTCTAGGATATACTCCTGAAGAAGCTGCTAACCTGTTGACTGAGGAATAAGTGATTAGATGGAAGCGCGAGTACGCCTCGCATTTACCATTGGCTACATTGGTCGTTATTTTCACGGTAGTCAAATACAGCCAGATGTTGAAACAGTACAAGGCGAATTGATACGTGTATTTCGTAAATTAAAATGGCTTGACCCCAATGAAACCAGCCATAATTTAGTATTGTCTAGTAGAACGGATGCAGGGGTTAATGTTCGAAGAAATGGCGGGACAGTCAAACTTGCCAAGAGTCTGTGGGACTCGTTGAATAAGCGAAAGATGGTTAGGGCTATTGACGATCAGTTATGTGATGGGCTAGTATTTCTTGATGTCAAAGAAGTGGCAGAAGATTGGAATCCTAGGTTAGCAGTACATCGAATATATCGGTACCGCCTCGAAGGGATTCAAGGATGGTCCAATCCTGGCAATAAATTTACTGAATGGCTGAAACTATTTGTTGGAACTTATGATGCTAGAAATTTTGCCCGTCTTGAAGAAGGTAAAAACCCAATTAGAAAAATTTACTCATGCACTCCTTGGGAGGTAAATGGCCGGATTGTTGGGTTCGAAATTATTGGTGAGGCATTCTTGTGGAACCAAGTTCGAAGGACGGCTATGGCATTGCACCGGCTAACTATTGGCGAGTTAACTCAGCAGGAAATCAAAGATGCAATTGATTATCCCGAAACACCGGTAGATTTTGGTGTAGCACCGCCAGATTGGCTGGTATTGTGGGATGTTGTATGGCCAGATTTCAGTCATGATGAATTAGCGAATTCAATATTTACATTTACCAAACTTCCTCAAACAGACTATATCGAAAGAACAATGTTTAGTCGTTGGGAAAAAGGAGCCTCCCTAGAAATGGAGAGCATGCTTTACCACGAATGGTCGATAATTGGTAAACTACCATACATTCCGCATGACTCACAGTAATTCGATTATTACCTCGTCACCGTCACCGATCGAGAAATGTTCTCTCAGGAATTTTGACGAAATAACTTCAACCACGTCATAGTGTCTAGTCAAATCGGGGATTAACACTGCGCAGTCTACTTGTTTTTCATTGAAATGAAATATACCCTTGAATGCTGTTGCGCCGCCAAATGAAATACCATCACGCAAGAAACCACGGATTCTATTGGCCATTAAATCATCGATAGAAACTCCGCTTGCCTTAGCAATTAGTTCGCTTGAAGCGTCGAGTGTATCGATTCCGGATTTTAACCTAAGCGCAATATAATCTCGTAAATCATTACCAGCAACTGTGAGGTTTAGAGTTCCAGGCCACACAGATGTACCCAAAAGCGATTGAAATTGGTCTTGATAGTGCTTCTGCGCCATAAAGACGTGAGCTCTGCCAAGCCCGCTACTAACAATCCCAGTGATGCGCATAACAGTGCCAAATCCTAATCCTTTTTGACCTTCATGGAAGTTTAGTTAATACAAAACCACTTGAAGTACCGAGTCTAGGGAGACGTGGGGCGGTACTATGCCAGGCGACATGACGTGGATGAAACAGCGATATGAGGAATTATCTAAGCAATCATTGTTATGGGAACCACCAACTTTGGAAAGTCCTAACCAACCGAGATGCTCGATGAATGGAAAGCCAACAATAATGCTTTCAGCGAATAATTATCTGAATCTTACAACTCATCCAAAAGTAGTCAAAGCGATGGTCGATGCGACTACAAAATATGGTGCAGGTAGTGGTAGTGTGAGGGCTATCGCTGGTACTATGGATATTCACATAGCGGCAGAGGAAAAAGTTGCAGAATTTAAGAAGGTTGAAGCAGCACTGATATATTCTGCAGGATATACTGTGAATGTCGGCTTGATTCCCACTTTAGTTACTGGCAAAGATGATGTGATCATAAGTGACGAACTTAACCATGGTTCAATTATTGATGGAGTTAGGTTAACTAAAGCCAGTAGGGCAGTATACGCGCACAATGATATGAGTGAATTAGAAGCAGTACTAGTTAGTAATGAAGACGCAAAGCGAAAACTCATCATCACAGATGGAGTATTTTCTATGGATGGTGATATTGCACCTCTTGATGAAATTGATAAATTGGCCAAGGAGTATGGAGCAATGGTATATGTTGACGACTGTCATGGTGAGGGAGTTCTTGGCGAAACGGGTGCTGGTATAGTTGACCATTTTGGTTTACAAGGTAGTATAGATTTTGAAACAGGTTCTTTTTCCAAAGCCTTGGGTGTTCAAGGAGGGATACTCGCTGGAACAGAGATGACTAGGAATCACGCACTTAATCATTCTAGGTCTTGGTTGTTGTCAGGTTCTCAGCCCCCAGGTGTGGCTGCGGCACAAAAAGCGGCGATCGAAGTACTGATGGAAGAGCCAGAACATCATCAAAAACTATGGACCAATACTGATTATTTCCGCAAGGAATTACAGAGTTTAGGATTCGATACCGGCGTATCAACTACGCCAATAATTCCCGTAATGTGTGGGGAATCAAGAGTCGCCAAAGATTTCACAGTTGAACTTGGTAAACAAGGAGTTATGGCAGGTGCTATTGTATTCCCAATGGTTGCTCGAGATAAAGCGAGAATACGAACCCAGATGTCTTCTGGTCTTTCAAGGGATGATCTTGATGAAGTATTAGCAATCTTTGAGCGAGTCGGTGGGAAAATGGGTTTAATTTGAGTTATTCTTCAGATTTTTCAAAATCATCAACTACTGAATTAATCTCGCTATCATTACTTATTGCAACTTCATAACCTTTTGATTCGTCACGAATATCCAATATGTCATCAAACGGATTTCTACCGTCATCAATCATGCATAGCAGCCTCCATCTTGGTGCCCAAGTAAGATGCACATACAATGGTCCTGGAAGCAAAATTAGTAGCCAAGAAATATAAGCATTTATCGATAAGATATCAGTTCTGTCTATTGATAATAATGCAAGACCGATAAATGGCATTGGGTAAAGAATAATTCTTGGAGGCGCGATTGGGAGTCTGCCAAAAATTGTGTTGATAACTGTAGAACATAGGCCTAAGAAAAAACAGGCGACCATCAATAATGCACAATGTAGTGCCCAATCGCTGGCCCATCCATAGTAATCATCTGTGGCGAATCGATACGGCAATATTAATGCAAGAGCAACCAATAAACCGTAAAATCCACCAATATTAGAGGGATGTGAGATCCACAACGGGAGTTTGGCAAACAACTTTGACAAAGACGTTCCAAACAAAGTTTCCTGCTGATTTTCAGATAGTGAACCAATTACAGCATTCCAATTCACGGATTTTGACACATTTAGGCCTGTTCGGTGGGGTTTTTGAATTAACAGGGTAGGTATCATTTGTTGATTATTCTTTGTTGATGAATTTAGCCAGCGGGCCTTCTACATCCAATTCTTCTTCATCAAGCCATTCGCGTTCTAGCAGCCCATAATCCATCGCTTCGCGTTCTCGAGCCTCCTCAATAGGATCGGCTTTTCCATTAACGACGTCCCTAAGAGCAAGTGCTTGATTAATGATAATGACTTGTTTGGATAATCTAGTTTTATTCGGGGAATCACTAAAATGGCCTAAGGTAGTATAATTTTCATGGTCTTCTACTAGATTAAATCCTTTTACCAATTCATCCTCTACCAGTCGCACTCTGTGCTCACCAATATCAATCCAATCACCGGTTGATAATTTAACTGAAACAATGGCTTTTCCAATAGGCTCTTCATCGACAAATGGGTGATTGATATTCACTCCAAGTGGGGTCGCTATTACCGCTGTCAAATCTGGAGTAAAGACAAGTTGAATTGAAGCTCCTATTATTATCGAAAGGGGAATTACCAACACAGGTAAATTGTAGAAAACAGTCAATAATATTGGCAATGTCACTGATAAAAAAGTAGTTATTCTTACACCTAGCAATTTCTTTTGATAAGGTGAACATAAGGCTAAATCCGCAAACTCAATAATTCCTTTTGGAACGCTCACGATTATGCCTCAAACACTCTTAGGAAGCATATTCTCAATAAGGGTTTGTTATTTACGTGGGGATAACCATCAATCTCTCAAATCGTCATCTTTTGCTGAATTCTTCCGCATCTTTCAATAACACTTAGACAAGGCTTAATCCAAAGGGGTGATGATTTTGGTTGAATTGCCGCAAGGCGTAGTCATTGAAGTACGGCGCGGCGGGCATGATGCACTGGCGAAACTTGCCGGTGATATGTCTACGCTTGGTATCTCAGGGTATATCAGAATTGAGCGCCGGCCAAAAGGTATTATTCCCCGTGTCAGCCAAGTAATAATTCAAGACTCAGTGCCTCGTATTGCCATACATGAAGCAGATCTATTGTTGACTGGTTTGGAAGCCTTGATGGAGATAGAAAAAGATTCTACTGCACTTGATGCATTGGTATCTTTAGTAGAGTTGCCTGATGATGAATTAATAAAAATAGTCAATTTATATCCGGATGCAACTATTGAGCAGGAACAAGAAACTAGTTCCAACAATAACGATGACTGGTGGAATTACGTTAGATTAAGCACCAGTAGTTGGCGAAGAGAAGAGCGGCTGCCAGGTCAAGAAGTGTCTATTGAGGCACCAGAATATATACAACAACTTTCTAGAGCTAAATTGGAAAACTTTAGTGCTGGTGAAAGATTTCTAAATTATGGAGATGTGTTAATTGTTGATGATAGTGATTCTCATGCAGTAATTGAACTAGGCAGTATATTGGCGGGCTATGGGCGACCGTTATTGGTGCTTTCAAGACTCGAGAATGAAATATTATTGAAAAATTATTCACTGCCAAAAGAGTCTTGTCATAGAGTTTCTATCCTCGCAGATGAATCGGCAGTCGATTTAATTGAGCGTTTACAACAAAAAGTGGCTAACTTTTTGTGGGCAAATAAGCAAGCAGTAGTCATAATCTCAGGATTTGAATACTTGTTGAGCATAAGCGACCTCAAAAGTTCAATCGGAATGATTTGTAACATAGTTGATGAAATAAGAAAGGGCGACCATTTGATGTTGGCGAATTGTGACTTAGAAATTTTTGACAATTTAGATAGACACCGATTCTTGAAGGAATTTGATTTAATCACCACAGTATTTTTGGAAGCATTAATTTTTGATTCTGAGAGCTTAATTGACCATCCGATTTGTATTGAGTTATCTGATGAAGAATTATCTTGGATTGAACAACAAATTTCTTTTGCAACCTCCAATGATCCTCAAATTCTAAACCAAGGAGTAGTTTCAGGAGGTGCTTCTAATTTGGTGGATGAAGACGTCTTAGAGGTCAAAGGTAACTTAGCAGAAATGATTGATGATTGGTCAAATCAAGCGGTTGAAGAAATACCTAATTTGCCATTAACAGAATCTATTTCCAAGAGTCATAACCAGGTTGAAGAAAACTTTGAGGAAGCATTTTCTGCTCCAATGCAAGTCTCGAATGAAATTGAAACCGTCTCTAAAAGTGATACTATTGTTCCGATAAAACAACAGGACATAATTGAACAACGATCACAGCCTTCTAGTCCTCAAATTAAAGGTCCCAGGAAGGCCATTAGAATAAAACGAGCCAAGAGAAAAACTACTGCTAAAAGACCCAGCAGTTCGTATAAGCAATCGATTGCAGCAGCCGCAAAATCGCAGGTTAAGTTGCCTAAATTCGCTCAATTGTCGGCTGCTAAGTCGAATCGAGGAGCAGTTGATATCGATCTTGATGCCCGATCAAGTAGAATTTCCTCAGCTCTAGAAAATATGCTGAAAAATCCAATTAGGGCTAAATCTAGGGAACTGTCACAAGCATTGAATCAAAAGTCTTCAAAAACTAATCATAACCTCCCGGATATTGAAAGTAAATCTAACATAAATATTCCATTAAAATCAAACAGCAACTCAGTTGTTCATCCAGCCTCAAAAATCGCTCAATCAAACAATAACCGACATTCTAGAGAATCAGCTAGTAGAGTTCAAAATAAACTTGATGTTGATCGCAACTACCAAAAATGGGCGACTGAGTATAAGCGAAGTAGTGAGTTTTCGGACGGGGTTGAAGATTATGAAATTGGGGGCGAAGATTAATGTCAAAACCAACAAAGTTACTGTTAGCCCTTAAAAATGCTAAAAAGCATCTTGAAATAACTACTAACCAAGGTTCCAGCAATAATCAAACTACCGACTTAGAACTAACAACTCAACCTAAATCTAAATTAAACAGATTGACCGGTGGAACCTACTCTTCGCCAACAAAACGGCCATCTCTGCTTTCTAGAGTGGGTGTAGCAAACCGGCCAACATATGACTTAATTGCTGATGGGATACTGGGTAAAAATCAGGATTATCGTCCTAAATTATCATTAAACAAGAACGGCGGTGAAGTATCTAGTTTAGTCGCTGAGCGATTGAAAAATCTAAGAGAGCGCACATTGAGTAAAATCTCCAATGAGACAAGTATTGCAGAATCATCATTCTTTGGTTTTGAATCAGATGGTACTCCTATTTGGAGTAGCGTTGTGTCAGGTCAAAGAGGTATTGAAGAGGGTTTACATCACCAAATTAAGCAAAATAAACCCAACCTTGCCCATCATAGTATACATCTACCAGTAATTGTTGATTGGCCAAAAGCCCTCGAGTATAGTGGCCATAATACATACAAAACCTGGTCCGTCACAACTGAGAATAGAAGAGCGACTCAATTGAGCGAGAGAGTGATTGACTCACCACAAGAATCTCTAAACCCGTTAATCTTAATCGGCGAATCCCAAACAGGTAAATCTCATCTAATTCATGCCATTGGTCAAGCAGTTTTACTCCGCAATGATGGTCCTGTTTACTTCATAAGAGGTGATGAGTTAAGTGAGATTTTGGCGGTTGAAAACACTTGGTCTGATGTATTTGACAATTGTATTATGTTATTAATTGACGATATTGATTTAATTTCATCCAACCAAGAAGTGGCTAATCACGTTGGCAGAATGTTAGATTATGCCCTAAATATGAAAGTGCATGTCGTTGTTACCGCTAGAAGTTCTCCTGAAGATTGGCCCGCTTCTTCACTGTGGGATATACTAAGAGGCGGGGTTAGAAGTATGCTTGGTCGTGTTGGTGCCGGAAGTTTGATGCTTTATGCTAGGAAATTATCAAATGAAAGAAATCTGATGCTTTCAGATGAACAATTAGCGTTAATCGTAACAGACGGAGACATCAGTTGGCGAGGAACTAGGAGTGGAATCGACAAAATTGAAGCAGCCATCGATAGCGGCGAAAAATTATTAGATACTATAGATGTCTACAAATTGCTAAACGATATTCATTCAGATGATGAAGACTACTTTGAACAGTCAAAGTCCGAAAGTGTTGAGGATATCGCCAATCGTTTGATTAGTTCAGTAATCGACGTAGTCTATAGTGATGAGGAACTGGGGGGCATTGAAATCACTACCACACTGCCAGAACTTTCTAATGATTATACTCCACCTGATATTGACATTGAATCATTTATCGGCAATCAAACTGATTTAGTCGAGGCTCACATTAAGAAAACCATTGACGACTTAACTCCCGAAGCACCATCAGTAATTGATGTTAATGACCGTGATAAGCATTTAGTGGCAAAGATGACTCGTATAGTTAAGCAAGATCACGCTAAAGCGGCAGAAATTTTGACTGAACTTGATATGGGTATCGATCAAAGATTTGCCAATTCTGATGGCGAGATAAATCAAAACACTGGGCGTCTTATTGAGTTGGAATCAATGCTATTAAATCTCGCAAATAGAACATCAGATGCTTCATTAGAAGGATTAATTGATATTGCAGATGAATTAAGGGAACTTGAGAATCAGTTGGTTTCATTTGATCCTGAACGTGGACCATTGCCAGAATTCGTGGAGGATGAGTTGGACTCATATACTCCAAGAGATGAATGGAATATCGACTCTTCAAAAGTCACTGCTGAATCTTTGATAGACAATGAATCAATAACTCTCAAGCCAATTGACGGAATACTTGAGCCACATCCAGAAGGCTCAGTAAAAACTTCGATTATCACTCCGGTCGGGGTAGTCATGGATGGGGAAGAAGAATGAAACACCCATGGTGGATGAAAGGAGTCCCCTTCACTTGTCAATCTGGTTGTGGTAAGTGTTGCGATGAACCTGACGGTATTGTTTATCTTTCAATGCATGATGCAAAAAGAATTTCTGGACGATTGGGGATGGAAGTTACTGAATGGCTATCAAGGGATTGTCGTAAAACATTAGATGGAAGGTATGTTCTAAAAAGTCGCGAATCCGACGGCATCTGTATTTACTTAAACGAGGAAAAACAATGCAACATTTATGCGATCAGACCGCAGCAATGCGCCGCATATCCTTGGTGGAGCGAAAATTTGGCTACAGAACGTTCATGGGAGAGGACTAAGCAAGAATGTCCTGGTTTGACGGCAGAAGATGCGATTGTAATCGATGGAAGTAGTATTCGAATACACGTATTAGCCGACCGTCAATCCTCAAAGGGTTTCAGAGAGTGGGTTGACTAACTGCGGTTGTCAAATAGGCAATTTGATTATTAAATAGGCCGTCTTTATACCATAGTTATTTCTCGCATGCATAAGTGGGACTCATGGATGGTGAAGAAGTTCTTTGTGAAGTGACTGAAAATCACCTAAACACTGGGCTAAGAGGTATTCCTGTTGGGACTTGTCGAACTTCTTTCGTCACTCCTACCGAGGGTGTTCACTATTGTGGCTACCCAATAAAAGAGCTAGTTGATTTTAGTCCTGAGGACATAATCTATCTTTTATTCAATAAGGAATTACCGACACCTGCCCAATCATCTGCGTTCAAAGCAGACTTAGCTGCTAGAGGGCATGTTCCTGCCGGATTGGCAGAGGTCTTGCAGACATTACCAACAGATGGCCACCCAATGGACTGGCTTTCGGTTGGTATTCACACCCTTGGTATGTTTGAAACTACTGAAAATTGGCGAGAAGATGCGCTGAATCTAATTGCTCGGATGCCTAGGTTGATGGGTTTGATTTTCCGTTACCGCGAGGGTCGCGGGGCAGATATCGCCGCAGATGATACCAGTAAGTCTCTAGTTGAAAGGTTCGTCGACACAGTCGGTGTTGATGAAGATTTGAGAACTAAGATGGAACGTGTAGTATCAGCCTATTTGGTTCTGCACATGGATCACGGGGGCGGTAACCTTTCGACATTTACTGGTAAGTCAATCGCGTCGGGAAAAGCCACTGTTTACTCTGCTATTGCCGGAGCAATGAACGCTCTATCAGGGCCACTTCACGGGCGTGCAAACCAATCATGCCTAGAATTTGTCCTTAAAGTCGGCACCAGCGATGAAGATGAAGTGGAACATTTTGTTCGTAATGAACTAAAAGAAGGTCGCCCAATATTTGGCTTTGGCCATGCTGTGCTAAGTGTGGAAGACCCTAGGGCTACTGCCCAATTTGCCATAGGTGAAGAGATCTGTCCAGATGATGAGAATTTCAAAATCATCAGAACTTTGAGAAAGGTCGCACCAATGGTGTTATCGGAAAATAAGAAGATTCGTAATCCTAATGCTAACGTCGATATCGCTAGCGGCGCTTTACTTTACCACGTTGGTTTGACAGATCCAACCTACTACACCACCTTTTTTGGCTGGGCTAGAGTTGCTGGTATTGGAGCACAGATTGTTGATGAGCGAACAGTGTTAAGGTCAGGCAAAGGAGTTCCAATTTACCGTCCAAAATACTTCGCTGAGGGTCAAGAACTTCGTCATATTGAGTGATGATTATTGTAACACTGGTCTAGCAGTTTTTCCCGAACCTCTATGGCCGATTAATCTAACGCTTTGCCATGGTGGTGAATGTGTAGATTTGTCGACCAAATTATCAATATCTATATTCCAATTCCACTTGGACTTCCACATTTTTATCAACTCTCGTTTTCTACTAGTGGAACACTCAATCCAAGGGCTTACTTCCTCTTCCAATTGTTTGATGACGTCCTTATGAGTGGCATAATCTGCGTTTTCAATTAATTTTATTTGGCTAGCATCTAATGGTTTGGTTGCAGGTTTTTGCCACCTAGCACCTTTACCATTCTGGTACCAAGTATAACTTGGATCTAAATTATCTGTTAACCCAGTTATTCCAGACTTAAGTAGTCGATATTCGTACTTTTCATTGGCTGGCCAAACATATACTGGGATGCCATTTTGACAGTTCCTAAAATGATTTAATTTCCTACCGCTAAGTCCAACGCTTTTGCCCACTAGAGCGCGGTTGTAGAAGGGTTGGAAAT